>CANQYR010000006.1 GCA_947628125.1 uncultured Bacilli bacterium | reverse complement strand
AGGTGCCTATCTAGCTAATCACATCTTTAAAACCGGTAGTAGCTTTACCAAACCTAGTGGTTTAACAACCGTCACCATTGAATCTCAATCATTACCACCTAAATTAGCCGGTCCTAATACACCAGCTAACATGAAAACATCAGCTACCTTTAAATCCGGAACTGAACCTAGTGAAGTATCAAATCGTTTCAATACATTAAATGATCCAACCAACGTCACATCATCATTAAACGAAAATACCATAACCGTTAAATGGAGTCCAATTGAATCACCTTCTAATAGTATTACAAAAGACTTCCAAGATTACTTTAAAACCTTCCAAAAACAATATCCAACCGCCTATAAAAACTTCTACAATAAATACATTAGTATATACAACTCATATAACGATAACAACCTAGGCAAAATAGGCTATCAAATATTTGTTAAAGATGAAAATGGTAATCAAAAAGACTTAGGCTGGACAGATAAAACAAGCTACACTTATACTCCAACTAAAAGTGGTACATATGAAATTATCGTTAGAAGCTCTTACAGCATCTATAAAGGCAACCAAAGCAAAGGCATCGTAACTAAACAAACAGTAAAACTAGCAAACGATGAAAAACCAAGCCTTGGCGATGGCCTTAAAGCGACAGCTAAAAACATCTGCTTATTAAAAGGTGCCACATTAGATGCTCAAAAAAGCGTAACCGTAACCTATAATGGTCAAAACGTTACATCTAACTCAACCATCGTTTACTCCGGCTTAGACTCAACCAAAGATGGAAGTCAAAACGTTACCTACGTCATAACATACGAAGGAAGTAAAATTACCATCAACGGTACCATAACCGTAAGTGCTGTTTGTGAAAACTCACTAGACTAAAAAGAAGCAAAACAAGCTTCTTTTTTATTTCATTAACCTGCGCATATTATTAATTGCTGACTTTTCAATCCTTGACACCTGCGCCTGACTTATATTATACATTGCCGCTAGCTCCATCTGCGTCTTACCCACAATATAACGCTCAAGCAAAATCTCTTTTTCCCTTTTCTTTAACTTCAAAAGACTTTTCTTTAAAGACAAATAAACATCCTTATCATCCTTTATATTTCGCTCATCTGCAATTTGATCAAGCAAATACAAAGTATCCTTACCATCACTATAAATAGGCTCAAAAATACTAACAGGCTCCTTTAAACAATCCATTGCTTGCGAAATCTGAAACTCACTAACATCTAAAGCCTTACTAATCTCCATCGAAGTTGGCTCCTTTAAATGCTCCTGATAATATAAATCCTTAAACTTTAAAATAGCATAAGCTAAATCCCTTATCGTTCTACTTATCCTAACTGAAGATGAATTATCCCTTAAATAACGCCTAATCTCCCCATTAATAAGCGGAATAGCATAAGTACTAAGCTTTAAATTATAAGCCAAATCAAAATTCTCAATCGCCTTAATAAGTCCAATCACCCCAATTTGAAACAAATCATCCAAATTGATATTTTGACTATGGTAACGCTTTAAAACACTTAAAACTAGCTTTAAATTACCCTCAATCAAAGCCTCTTTAGCCTTCAAATCATTCTCATTTTTATACTTTAAAAACAAATCATACTGCTCCTTACTAGAAAGTACTTTTAGACTTTGCGTATTAACACCTGTAATCTCCACTTTATATTTTGCCATAAATAAAAAATCCTTTCACCTTATTATTGGGAAAAGATTCAACATTTTATTCATTTTTTTAAAACTTCAATAGCTTCCTTTAAAGAACCAACACCATAAACCTCAATATTCAAAGAATTATCTTCCTTAACCTTTAAAGCTTCTTCTAAATTTTCCTTAGGTACCAAGAAAATATCACACTTCTTGCTAGCAGCCCCAAGTAGCTTATACTTAACACCACCAATCTCGCCAACTACTCCATCACTAGATATAGTTCCCGTACCAATTATCTTCCTACCCTTAGTAATATCATCACTTGTTAAAGCATTATAAATAGCTAAACTCATCATCAAGCCCCCAGATGGACCTGACTCGCTTTTAGTAACCTTAATATTTGCCTTAGGAGACTCATCATACTCATAAGTACTTGTAATTGCAACTCCAATTTTCGGTCCATCCTCATCAATAACCTTTGCATGACAAGTAAGCTCTTTTTCATCTCTTAAAACCTTAAAAGTAAGTTCATCACCAATATTATGAGAATTAGTTATCTTCCTTAAATCTTCCAAACTACTAATTTTTTGTCCATCAGCCTCTAAAATAACGTCAAATAGCATGATATCACTCTGCGCACTAGGAGAAATATAAGTAACATTAGCATTTTCCTTTGTTATCTTTAAATCCTTACCCGCTAAATTATAAGAAGCAATAACAGCATTATCAATCGATTGCTGCATCAATATTTGATCACTTTTAATAGTCTCCTCCCAAGACTCATCCGTATTTAAAACCTCATCATCAGAATAAATATCCCAATTAGGAATTAAATAAGAAGCAAGTAAAAAAGGAATATTACCTCGCATCACCGTCACATAAGCCATACCAAGCGTGCCATCTGTTTCATAGCCAGATGAAACCTCAACCCTCTTACTTAAATCAACTATTCCTCCTGGCCGAAATATTTTATAAGGAAGTTCAAACCGAAAAAGAAAAATTAACAAAACTAACGTTAATAAAAATTTAAAATTTTCTTTGATAAAAGCTTTTGTATTATCATAAATTTTATTAAACATATCTAATCCTCCTAAAACATTATATCAAAAAAAGGTGAGTCTATGCGAAAAAAAATACCAATCATACTTATAATTTTTATCCTAATCGAATTATTTTTAAAACAAGAAATAATAAAAAACGCCATAATTACTTCTGCAAACATATTTTTCTACAATGTCTTTCCCTTTCTCTTTCCAATGCTCCTTTTAAGTGACTTTTTAATATACTACAATTTTCCTTTAATATTTGTAAAATTTTTTTCCAAAACATTCTATCATATATTTCATATGAATTCTTACCAAACATTTACCTTCATTACCTCTTTTTTCTCCGGAACCCCAGCCAATGCTTATATAATTAATAACCTTTTAGAAAATAATAAACTAACCAAAAACGAAGCCGAATACACCCTTTCCATTTCCTTTTTCACCAGTCCCTTATTTTACTATGCCATGCTTAAAAACATCTTTCCAAAAGATAATTTATTACAACTAAAACTATTTATTATTCCCTATATAGCTAACACTATAATTGCTTTTCTAACTAAACCTAAACAAAAACCACCTAATTCAATTATTACTAATGAGCAAACCATGCCCTTTTCTAAATTTTTTTCCCAAAGCCTAAACAAATCTTTAAACACCTTGCTTATGATCTTAGGCACAATTACATTCTTTTTTATCATTAATACCATCTTTAATCCAAAGAAAAATATTTTAATAACCGGACTTTTAGAAATTAGCCAAGGCCTTTCAATGCTTAGCAAAACAAATTTACCAAAAGCCCTTTATACCTTAATATTCATCTCTTTTGGTGGCCTATCAATCCAAATGCAAATAAAAAATATTTTTCAAAACAAAAATATTTCCTTTAAAAAATTTTATCTAGCCCGCTTCTATGAATGCTTAATATCAATAATCCTACTTCTTTTAACAAATATCTAACATTCTCATATTTATGCCAATTTAAAATATTTGTGATAAAGATACAAGCAACTTTAAAAAAAATACGTAAAATACTAACATGAAAGGAAGATGATAATGAACAATAGTTGCGAGTATCAAAAAGCTTATAACTATGTTAAAAGCTATCAAAAAAACGCCTTTATTCAAGGATGCTGTTGCCAAAATGCTCAAACTGGACCTACCGGACCAACTGGACCTATTGGTGAAACAGGACCTACTGGACCTACGGGACCAACCGGGCCTACTGGACCAACAGGTGCAACTCCAGCCATCACAGCCACAGCAACAGCTCTACCAGCTGGTGAAGATCCAAACGTCGTTGTCTCAGATATTAACACCAGACAAGTATCAGGTTATAACTTAGAATTTCAAATACCTCAAGGACCAACCGGACCTGCTAATGGCTTAAATGCTTATGGTGGTTTATACACCCTAACTGATCAACCATTTACTAATGCTAATACTAATCCAGAAACTATAACTCTAGAAAATACAATGACAACCCAAAACATTACCACCACAACACCTAATACCCTAACAATCCAAAACGACGGTACCTATTTAATATCCTACACAGCCATCATCAATAACACTAATGCTGAAGAAGTAACCATAAACGTTTCTAATGGTGCATCTAATATAGCTGAAGGCCAAACTGCAATAACACCAACAGCAAACACTGATACAACCTACCAAAACACCTTTATCACCCAATTAAATAGTGGTGATGAAATAACCCTTACAGCCACAGCAGCAACTAATTTAACCACCGCCACATTAAGACAAGCAACATTAAATATTATTCAATTAAATTAATTTTAACATATACTCCATTTCTTTATTCTAATAAAAGGCAGCAATTGCCTTTTTTTTAATAAAAAAAGATAAGATGCAAAATCTTATCCCAACAACTTATCTAAGTCAACATCCCTGTCATGCTTAATTTGTTCCCACTTAGATGTCTTTTTAAATAAACAAATAATATTAATTGGAATCCAAGTAGCTAAGAATAATGAGAAGAAAATAATACCTGACAACACATTTCTTGGGTTCTTTTTATTATACTTAACAACAAACACATTCATCGCCACATTGACTAAATAAAATATAATGAAGAACAAAATACCTAAAGCATATAAATATGAGAAAAAGTCAAATAACTCTACGCCACATAAGCTAAAAATCATTAAAACAACTGATAACAAAAAGCCTAAAATAATCATCAATGGTGAAAGATACATCATTACCATATCAAAACAAGCTATTCTTCCCGTTTTAAAAAATTGCTTCAATAGATCTAAGCCATAAATTCTCAAACAACTATAAGTACCACTTGTCCAACGCTTACGTTGCTTCCAACTTGCCCAAAAGCTTTGTGGATGTTCATCATATGTAATAGCTTCCTCAACAAAAGCTACCTGTATACCCCTTAAAGCACACTGACCAGTAAACTCAGAGTCCTCCGTAATCGTTCTTGTATGAAAGCCATCTTTAATTACTTCCTTTTTAACCATAAAACCAGTACCATTAATAGCCGCTGAACCAGAATAATTCATCCTTGCCCTGTTAAAGAAAAAGTTTTGAATGAAATAAAACAACGTATAAGAACCAGTAAGCCAGTTATCACCCATATTCTTAGCGTCCCTAAAAGCTTGCGCAACACTTACACCCTCACACAAAGCATCATTCATTCTCGCTAAAAAATCAGGATGAACTAAATTATCGGCATCAAAAACCACAAAAGCATCAAGATCATCACGCTTAACAAGCTTCTTAAACGTATCTTCTAAAGCATCACCTTTTTGCTTAACAACAGCATTACAATGCACAATCGTTGCCCCAGCTTCTTTAGCAACCTTCTCTGTATTATCAGTACAGTTATTCGGTACCACAAAAATCTCATATAACTTGCTTGGATAACGTTGCTTTTGCAAACTCTTAATAAGAGCTGGTATTACCTTTTCCTCATTACGACAAGCAATAACAATACCAAACTTATACTTAGGCTTATGCCTAGCAAACATACTCTTATGATAATTTTTAAAACCAAATAAACCAGTAATTGCAAAATACATACCATAAATAAAAGTTATAGCAAAGAAAATATAATAAATAGCTACCATAAATTAACCACCTACCCTAATTCTTTTAAAAATTTCTTCCTTAGAAATACCAAGCTTAATTAACTGCTCAATTTCACTGCTAATTTTACTATAACAACTATTAATTGTATCTTGTAAAATATGATCAATCTTAGAAGTTATAAAAGTACCCTTTGTACTTCTGCTTTGAATAATATTTTGATTTTCTAACACTGCATAACTTTTCTTAACAGTATTAGGATTTATACCTAAAGTCGTTGCCAGTTCTCTAATACTAGGTATTTGATCCTTAGGCTTTAAAGCCCCTTCATAAACATTGCGTTTAATCTCGCTGATAATCTGCTCATAAATAGGCTTACGACTATGCTCGTCTAAAACAATCAACATAGTACCCCTCCTTTTGTACTATTTGTAATAGCACAAATAGATTATAATATAAAAATACTCAAAATGCAAGTTTTTTATGACAAAGGTGCCATCTTCATCAAAAAAATACCTAAAAAAAGCCAAAAAAAGCCCCCTAATAACCGAAAATCACCACTAAAAATAATCTCCTGTCCAAACAAAAGCAAAGACAAAAAAATAAAAGCCATAATAACCACCCAAGTTACATGCTCATAATTAATAAACAAATAAGTAATGAGCCTAGCCAAAAAGAAAATACCTAAAACACAACCTAAAATAAACAAAAAAGACGCAAATATATTACCCAAAGGATTAGCAAACAAAGTCAAAACAAACTCATAACTTCCTAACATCATAAAAACTAACGTCCCACTTAACCCCGGAATAATCATCGCTAAAGCCTCAACAACCCCAAGAAAAAAAACAAAAAAATAACTAAAAAAGCCATCTAATTTAAAAACATCTAACCTTACATCCTTTAAAATAAATAACATAATTAAAAGCAAAAAGAAAATACTAACATAATCCTTTAGACAAAGATGTGCCTTATCCCTAATAAGACTAGGCAACGTCCCAATTATTAAACCTAAAAAAAACGCCATCGTAAATAAAGGAAAAGTACCCAAAAAATACAAAACAACCCTGCTAAAAACTAAAATAGCAAGCAAAACCCCTAAACAAAAAGGCCCTAAAAACTTAATCGCCTCCCAAGGCTTCTTAAAAAAAAGATTCAAACTTTCTAAAGCCTTATTATAAACCCCCAAACTAATAGCTAAAACCGCTCCCGAAGCTCCTGGAACAATCTTCATCATTCCCACTAAAAAACCCTTAAAAAAAAGAAGTAGACTCATCAAATAAGATCACCTATCTAATCTTATTCTTTATCTTCCTTCTTTATATCATTTTTTAATGCCTCTTTGCGCGATAAATTAAGCCTTCCTCTATTATCATAACCAAGAGCTTTAACTAAAATTGAATCACCAACATTTACAACATCACTAGGTTTTTTCACTCTCTCAAAAGCTAACTGCGAAACATGAACCATTCCCTCACAACCAGGCCACAAACTAACAAAACAACCAAAATCCTCAACCTTTACAACCTTACCTTGATAAATTTTGCCAATCTCTACCTCTCTTATAACTTCCTCAATCCGTCTTCTAGTTTCCTTAATTACCTCATCAGAATTATGATAAATAATAACCCTACCATCATCTTCCAAATCAACCTTAACAGCATCCTTATCATTTACCGACTTAACATGACTTGACTCCAAAATAATCTTGGTAATCATCTCGCCCCCACGACCAATAACATCCTTAATCTTATCCGGATCAATTTGAAAAGTATCAATCTTAGGCGCATAAGGACTTAAACTCTTCCGAGGCTCCTTAATACAAGCTTTCATAACATCTAATATTTGTAGCCTTGCCTTCTTCGCCTGCGCTAAAGCTTCCTTTAAAATCTCCTTCGTTACCCCCTTAATCTTAATATCCATTTGCAAAGCCGTAATGCCATATTTAGTCCCAGCAACCTTAAAATCCATATCTCCCATATGATCTTCTAAACCCTGAATATCTGTTAAAATAGTATACTTTTTACCATCTTCACTAGTTATTAATCCCATCGCAATACCAGCTACCACATCCTTTATAGGCACACCAGCTGCCATTAAAGATAAACAACCCGCACAAATAGTTGCTTGACTAGAAGAACCATTACTCTCTAGTATCTCGGAAACAACCCTAATAGTATAAGGAAAGTCCTCCTCACTTGGAATAACATACGACAAAGCTCTCTCACCTAAAGCTCCATGCCCAATTTCTCTTCTACCAGGTGATCCATAACGACCAACCTCACCAACCGAAAAAGCGGGAAAATTATAATGAAGCATAAACCTTTTACTATCCTCAATACCAAGACCATCCAAAATCTGATGCTCACCAATCGCCCCTAAAGTTGTTGTAGCTAAACTCTGCGTTTGCCCCCTTGTAAATATAGCCGAACCATGCGTCCTTGCTAAAATATCAATCTCCGCTTCTAATGGCCTTATCTCATCACACTTACGACCATCCGGCCTAATTTTTTTCTCCGTAATTAAACTTCTAACAACTTTTCCTTCCAAATTATTAACAATCTTACTAACATCCTTAATAATCTGCTCCTTATTTTCATCTTCTACATATACATCTTCAAAATGACTAATAGTATTTGCCTTTACCTCATCAATTTTTGAATAACTTTCTAACTTATCCTTAATCATAACTGCTTTTAACATATCATCATGAGCATAATCTTCGACATCTTTAACTAAAGTAGCATCCAAACTAGCCTTTTCAAGTTCCACCTTTTCCTTACCAATTTCCTTAATAATCTTCTTTTGAAAATCGCATAAACCCTTAATTGCCTCATGCCCAAACATCATTGCCTCAAGCATCTTACTTTCCTTTAACTGATTAGCTCCAGCCTCTACCATACAAATCGCATCACTAGTACCAGCAACCGTTAAATTAAGCTCACTTTCCTCAAGCTCACTAGCTGTAGGATTAATTATAAAATCCTTGCCAATTTTGCCAACAACTACCCCTGATACTGGACCATCAAAAGGAATTTCCGAAATACCAAGCGCTAGAGAAGAACCAAACAAAGCCGCCATAATTGGTGAATTATCAACATCAACACTCAAAACCATATTAACAACTTGAATTTCATTTCTTAAATTTTCATCAAACATTGGTCTTAAAGGCCTATCAATTATCCTAGCCGCTAAAGTAGCCTCATCAGTAGGTCTACCTTCCCTTTTAATAAAACCACCAGGTATCTTACCTACCGAATATAACTTCTCTTGATACAAAACCTGTAAAGGGAAAAAATCCTGCGTAACAACATTACCCATAACAACCGTTGTTAAAACCGCCGTATCACCATACCTTATTAAAACCGATGCATTAGCCTGCTTAGCCAAATGCCCTGTCTCAACAATTAATTTTCTTCCTAAAAAATCATATTCAAAAACTTTTTTCATTTCTACCTCCTATAATTAAAAAGACACTAAAAAATTAGTGCCTATTTTCTTAAATTTAACTTTTTGATTACTTCCCGATATGATACAACATCATTTTCTTTTAAATAATTTAAAAGTTTCTTACGACGTCCAACCATCTTTTGTAATCCATACTTAGAATGAAAATCATGAATATGAACATTTAAATGTTCAGTTAAATTATTAATTTCTTCCGTTAAAAGTGCAATTTGAACTTCTGTTGAACCAACATCTTTTTCACTCTTTTGAAAATCCTTAATAATCTGTGACTTTCTTTCCTTAGTCATTGCCATATAAATCCTCCTTTATCTTAAAATCGGTTTAACCATCGTTTTATGAAAGAGGTTCATTAAAACCATAGTAAAACTTCAAACTAAGTATATTATACTTTACGCCAAAAAGCAAGAAAAT
The DNA here is from genome assembly GCA_947628125.1 of uncultured Bacilli bacterium. Classification (GTDB taxonomy): domain Bacteria; phylum Bacillota_I; class Bacilli_A; order RF39; family UBA660; genus Ventrenecus. The sequence goes on along the minus strand of CANQYR010000006.1, from coordinate 9,691 downwards.
TTTCCTACCTAAATTTTATAATTAGTATCATAAGCCTTATTATACTTATCTAAAACATACCTTGCTAAATCCTTACGACCACGATCATAAACAACCTGAATCAAATCCCAACCAGGCCTTCTATTACCCTCAATAAAAGTTGCTCCAGAAGGTGTTATAGCTACATCAAACCCAACCACCTTAATATCATCACTTACCTTCGCGGCCTCTAAAACCATTTTCTTTACAATATCCCAATTCGGTATCTTATAACCATCAAACTTAATCTTTGACTTTTCATGCACCTTAAACTCTTCCCCATTTTTATTATAAGCATTACCAACAAAAATCCCCTTGTCAACATCAACCTTAACAGCTACCCCACCTTGATGAAAATTATCAACATCATTAACGCCATTGCCAATTCTTGCCACAGCCATAATAATTTCAGTATCACCTTTAATATTCAAAGTCATAACCCTAATTGTATTACAACTAGTCTTCGAAAACTTTGCCAAAGAAGGATGCTGAACTACAACCGCTTCCAAAAACAATCTTTCCCTAAAAGCTCGGTGATAAAGAGCATCAACATCAATATTCTTAGTCTTAATCTTACAAACATCCTTGCCCCCTAAGCCATCAATAGGCTTAAGCATCAAATACTCATGCTTAGATATAATTTCCTCTAAAGCCTCTTTTCCCATCTCATAAGTCCAATAATCACGATCAATATACTTCTTAAACTTTTCTAAAAAATTAGGCTTAATAGTAAAAACTTCCTTATACTTACTTGGACTTACTATCTCGTAAAATTTATCCGTATCCCCAATTGTTACATACTCCTTACGCTCTTTTCCACTTCGCTCATAAAACTTATAATTAAAATAATCACTTACCCCCGAACGATATTTCAAAGTACACAAACAAAGATCAATAAACATGAAAAAAGCATTTCTCTTTGTCTTTTCACTAACAACTTGGCACCTTTGATAAACCTTCTTTAAACTAGTTGCTTTTGAATATTCAATCAATCCCATTTTTTCCCACCTCTTAAAATTAATTTTACTAAATTTTTCGTAAAATGTTAAGTAGATTTGCATAAAGAATTTTGTTATAATAAATCAAAAAGGAAGTGTATCAAATGCAAAAATCATTTAGCTTTTATCTAGCTTTTTATTACTACAAAATAATTCTCTGGCTCCAAAAAATTTGTAAAAGAGAAAACAAAATATACCCAACCTTTACAAACATCATCTTTAAAATATGCCCAGATTACCTCAAAATAATTGCCAAACCAAATAAAGTCATATCCATAATGGGCACCAATGGTAAAACCACACTATGTAACCTTTTAAAAGATAGCCTAGAGCAACTAGGCTACCAAGTCATTAACAATAATGAATACAGCTACAACACTGGCATTGCCCATTGCTTTACCAAATACGCTAACCTAAAAAATAAGTGCCAAAAAGACTATGCCATCATCGAAACTGATGAATTAACATGCCAAGATATCTTTAAAGACATGACCCCTGATATAATCGTTGTCACTAACCTTTTTCGAGACTCCATCAAACTAAATGACAACCCTAGCTACATATTAGAAAAAATGAAAGAAGCTATACCTAAAAATGTTAAACTAATATTAAATGCCGATGACTTAATAAGTAGTAGCTTAAAACAAGACAACACCATCTTTTATGGCGTTAGTAAATTAAAAAATGAACCAAACAAAAACTACATCGTCAAAGACATAACCCTTTGCCCTAAATGCCAAAACCCCCTAATATTTAATTACATCCATTATAACCACATCGGTCAAGCCTACTGTCCAAACTGCCACTTTGCATCTTCCAAACCAAAATACCTATTAACTAACATAGATAAAGACACTTGCACATTAAATCAAGAAAAATACCCCCTAATAAATAATACCATCTTTAACATCTATAACGAAACAGCTTTAATAAGTACATTAAAAGAACTAAACTTCAAACCATTTCAAATAAAAACCACCTTAAGCAAAATAAACATCACCTTATCACGCCTAACAGAATATAACATCAATAACACCAAAATGATATGCCTTTTAGCTAAAGGCCAAAACCCAGTTGCCACCTCCCAAGTATTAAACTACATATCAAATGAAGAAAATAAAATGGACGTAATATTAATGCTCGATGACTTAAAAGATAACCAAAACTCCAGTGAAACAATCGCATGGTTCTATGACACTGATTTTGAATTCTTAAACAAAGAAAACATAAGAAACATATTAGTAGTTGGTCCAAGATCTAAAGACCTATACATAAGACTACTACTTGCAAATATCCCCAAAAACAAAATAATTATAATGCTAAAACAAGAACAACTACCAAATAAAGTAAACCTAGATGGCATAGATACATTATTCTTTCTTTACGACATATATTCTCTTTCCTTAGCCAGAAAATTAGAACAAGAAATATTAAAAAGGTATGGTGAACAAAATGATTGAAATATTATATCCAGAAATATGTAACCTATATGGTGATAATGGTAACATCTTATTTTTAAAACAAACATTTACTGATAAAAAAATCATCTACACCCATATACATGACGTTCCATACTTTGTAAACCACAAAGTTAAACTCATCTATATAGCCTCTGTAAACGATGAAAACTTAAAACTAGTAATTAATGAACTTTCGCCATATAAAGAAAAACTTCAAACCCTAATAAATAACAATACTCATTTTCTTCTAACCGGCACCGCTCTTAACATCTTTGCTAAAAAAATAAAAAATGAAAAAGAACAAATAAATGGCTTAGGCTTAATAAACGTAAACGTAATCAAAGAAAAAGAACGCAAAAACTGCCTTTATAAAGGAACAGTAAAAAACATAACCATATTAGGCTTTAAAAGTCAGTTTCAAATTATTAATAGTAAAGAAAAAGCCCTATGCCAAACCAACATGGGCATGGGAAACAACCAAAAAGACCCTAAAGAAGGCATCAAAAAAAATAACCTCTATGCGACAAGCCTTTTAGGACCTTTTCTCATACTAAACCCCATCTGGACCAAAGAATTATTTAAAGAACTTTCCTACCATAAAAAATTACCATTTGAAGAAGAACTACTAGATGCTTATAACCAAAGACTAAACGAATACATAGACATTCAAAAAAAGGCTCAAAAATAAGCCTTTTTTTATACTTCCTGAATAACCGCAATTATCATTGGCTTACACTCCGTTTGCTCATATAAATAATTGCTTAACTCATAACGAATCTCTGTTTTAATTTTGTTATACTCAACAAAACCATTAACGATATTTCTTGTAATAACATCCTCACTAATCTTCTTCATCCCGGCAATAATATCCTTAGAATCTTTAATGTAAATAAAACCACGCGTCGTAACCTCAGGTCCAACAATTAAAACCTTTTCCTTTTTGCTAATCGTTGCACTTATAAGCACAATACCATTTTCGCTTAACATCTCTCGATCCTTAATAACCAAATCCCCAACATCATCACTACTTTTACCATCAATTAATGCATCTTTAACATTAATATGGAAAGCTTTAGGAGATAATTTACCATCTATGATACTTACTACATCACCATTTTGTTTAAGTAAAATATTTTCTTTCTTAATGCCTAAATCATAAGCCAAATTAGCATTATTAACCATATAACGATACTCACCCTTAACAGGCATATAATACTTTGGCTGCATAAGCTTTAACATTAACATCAAATCTTCACTTGAAGCATGATGCAAAATATTCTTATCCTTTGGTAAAGAAACAATCTGACAACCAGCCATTGCAATGTCATTTTCTAACTTAACCAATAACTTTTCATTAGCGTCATACCTTGGCTCAGCAAACATTACCGTATCCATAGGCTTTAAAGTTATAAACTTATCATATCCACTAACAATTTTGGAAATAGCTGAATAAGGATTAGTCTTATCATCACAAACTAATAAAATAGAATTAGCATCATCAATATTTGCCAAATCGCCAATTAAATCTTCCTGAACATCTAAATAATGATTAGCAAGCGCGAAATGAATAAAATTTTGTAACTTCTTGCCCATAATCACAATCTTCCGATGTGAATTACGCGCCCCATTAAATATATCTTGGATAGTATATAAATGTGTTGGCAAAACACTAATAATTATCCGGTTTTCCACCTTATTAACAACATCTGAGAAAAAACTAGTTAACCTATGACTAGGTGATGTATGACCACTATACTCCGAAAATACAGATTCGCTTAAAAGACATAAAACTCCCTGTTTTCCAACATAAGCAATTTTGCCTAAATCCATATCATAATGATCACGCATCAAAGGATCTATTATAAAATCGCCAGTATAACAAATAGCCCCATCTTTGGTATTCAAACAATACATAACCGCATCCGGCACACTATGACTAACAGTAATTGGAAAAATTGAAGTCTCATCAAAATTAATCTTCCGATGTGGCATAATTTCCACAATACTATCCTCACTTACCCCTAAATCCATAAGCACAAACTTAGTATACTTAGTCGCGTAAAACTTTATCTCCGGAATAAACTTTAACAAATCAGCTGCCCCACCCATGTTTTCATAATGACCATGTGTTAAAAATACACCCTTGATCTTTCGTCTATTCTTTCGCAAATACTCATAATCAGGAATTACATAATCAATTCCAAACATATTATTAGAAGCATACTTAATTCCACAATCAAAAACAAAAATTGCATCATCAACTTCTACAACATAAGTGTTCTTGCCCATTTCATCAAGTCCACCCAAACCAAAAATTTTTATTTTGCACATAAAATAATTTCCTTTCTAACATTTCTTAACCATTTATATTTCATAAAAAGTTCTTTTGCTAGAAACAATTATACCAAATTATTTTTTTATTTGCAAATACTTAACGCTTTTCACTAAGTAAATAAGACAAATTAACAATGCTATAATTCTTATAAACCAAATTTTCTATCAACAATTTTAATAATGAAACATCCAAATTTTTAATATAAATAATTGACCCTGACACAATACTATTTTGTAAACTAGCAAAGTTTAATTTATTTATTTCAACTGTTGGCATAATCATAATTTTTCCCTTGCTCTTACAAAAATCCTTACTTAAAATATTTATAGGACAATAAATATTAGCCAAATCATTTTTCTTATTTAAAATTTTATCAACCTCATTATAATTTTTCTCATCAATATTAATTTTTTCCCCTAAAACATCATCTTTAGCCGTCTTAAGAGTAGCAAAATAAGCATAATTAATATGTTGCTTATCAAAATAACTAGCAAGATTAGAATTTTCATCAATTATAAAACTAACAGATTGTTTAACACTATTACCTTTATTAATTATCTTATCCATATTATTATTTAACGAAACAGTAGGCATTTCTTCATCAAAAACCAAATAGCTTTCTAAAAAAGCTCCCAAACTCTTCATCTTCTGAAAACTTTTATCAACATTAACCTTTAAGCCATCTATACCCGGTACGATATAATCACCATCTATAGTTGCACTTAAACTAGCCACCTGTTTTTCTTTAGCTGACAATAAAATACTCTGATAAATAGGATCTTTAGATTTCATTAATAAAGCAAATTGATGCGTATAATAAAAACTCGCACATAATAAGACAATCATTCCCAATGACTTAAAACATCGATTCATTTTTTTCACCTAGTTAAGTATATGACTTAATTTTTATTTATTACATACAAAGGCAATTGATTCAACAATAATTTCCGTCACATACTTTCTCTCGTTTGTATTTGGATCATCATAATGACGAACCTGAACTCGTCCCCTTACACAAACAATATCCCCTTTTTTGCAATATTCTTTTGTCCTTTTAGCAATTCCATTCCATAAAACGCATCTTAAAAAATCCGTTTCATAAAGGCCATCAGAATTTCTATACGTCCTTGGAACTGCTAAACATGCCACCATTCTAGTTTGGTCATGCTCATTATCTAAAACAGGATTTTCCGTCAAACGACCAACTAAAATGACATGGTTCAAACTCTTCACCTCCCTTCGCTAACATTAAAACAAAAAATAACAAGCATTACAAATTACCAAATTTTAAAATTTGCACGCAAAAAAGGAAAATCTGCTTAGCAAATTTCCTGTTTTTGTATACAAAAAACAAGCAAAAGGCCAATTTTTGCTTATTTTTACATTTTACGTAAATTTACAATTATTTACATTATTCTTTCAACAATCTATTTAACTCAACCGCATATTCCATCGGCAATTCCTTTTTAAACTCATCAATAAAACCTAAAATCAATAAATCCTTAGCCTTATCTGCCGTTAAACCCTTACTCATCAAATAAAATAACTTCTCCTCACTAAACTTACTAACACTTGCCTCATGCTCCAAAACCGAACTATCATTACGAACAATATTTAAAGGATAAGTATCACTTTGACTTACCTCATCTAGTAAAATCGTATCACATTTCACACTAGCGTAACTATCACTTGCCAAAGCATTAATCCTAACAGTCCCCCGGTAATTAGCAACACCACCATTAGACGCAATACTTTTATTAACAATATTACTTTTGGTATGCCGACCAATATGAATCATCTTACTTCCAGCATCCAAGATTTGCCCTTCTTTAGCATAAGCTATACTAATACACTCACCCCTTGCATAATCACCCTTTAAAATACAAGATGGATATTTCATCGTAACAGAAGACCCAATATTCCCATCAACCCATTGCATCTTACCATTTTCCATAACCATAGCTCTTTTGGTAACTAAATTATAAACATCCAAAGACCAATTTTGAATAGTGCTGTATTGGCAACTAGCATTCTTCATTACAAATATTTCCACTACACCAGCATGTAAACTAACCTTAGCATTTATCCTAGCCGTACATCCTTCGATATAAGAAACACTAGAATTTTCATCAACAATAATAATTGTCCTTTCAAATTGACCTAAAGATGCCGTATCAATACGAAAATAACTTTGAAGCGGCCTATCAAGCTTCGTATTAGGCGGAATATAAATAAAAGAACCACCACTCCAAACAGCCCCATTCAAAGCCGTATATTTATTTTCTTGATAATTTACTAAAGTATTAAAATATTTTTTAAACAAATCCGGATACTTCTTTAAAGCCATATCCGTACTCATAAAAATAATATCCTTATCCGTTTTATTATGATGATACACAACTTCACTTTCTAGTTGATTAGACACACCATCTAAATATTTTTCCTCAGCATCAACAACACCCAAATTACAAAAAGTTCTGTAAGTATCTTTATTTACATCTTGCCAATTACTTTTTTCATCCTCCGTCTTTTTATAATATAAAATATCATCAAAAGGCACATTTAAAACAGGCCCAAAATCCGGATCTTTCATCTTCTTAAAACACTCATAAGATTTAAGCCGAAAATCAAGCATCCATTTTGGTTCCCCTTTACTTTTTGAAAGATTTTTTATAAAAGTTTTGTTTAATTTTTGCTCCATAATCCATCACAACCAATATTTTATCAAATATTTACTTTTTTTTAAAGGTAATTTATGATATCATTAAATAAAGAATAGGGTGAAAAAAGTGAAAGAAAATATTATGCATGAAAACATGCTTTATTTAACATGGTGGCAACAAAATAATCCTAAACTTAGTGACCTTTTAATAACAAATAACAACCTCATCTATAAAGATCAATCAGTAGACATTGCAAACTTTTACTTCCCCGAAATGCTTTACAACGAAACATTTAGAAAAAAATTAAATCAAGACTATAATTCAGAAAACTTATTTCAAATTATAAAAGTCTACTGTAATGCTCAAAAAATTATCGAAAACAATAACCAAATAATAATAGATATGACAACCAAAAAAGATGAAAGCCAAAACGAATTTTTAATCATTACAACTAATGATCAAAAAAAATATCGCTTTGATACCCAAAACCAAGAAGAAATAAAAAATTATTTTTTAAGCCAAAAAAATGCTGGCAAAAATATAACAATAAACCAATTGAAAGAGATGATATTAAATGCTAACTCTAAATAATTATCAAGAATTAATTACAAAACCTTCCGTTACTAACGAAGAACTAACCGAAATTATTGCTTTTGAAGACTTTATCTACAATGCCATCATTTACCAAGAAGACATCAATAAACCGGAAATAAACAAGATAATTACAAACTACCAAACCCTACTACAAAATTTAAAACTTTTACCAAAAGAACAATTAAATCCTAATATTACCAATGCTATAACACGAGGTGAAAACTTATTTAATCGATCAGAAGAAATATTACATAAAGATGAAAAAGAGTTCACCCTCCAAAGAAAATTAAAACAAGGAATAGATACTAGAGCCGGCTTTACAAATGCCTTTATAATTATCTTTTTAGTATTACTAGTAGGCCTTATTTCTTCCGTAATCATATTAAGCTTAAAAAACTAATAAAATAGTTTTTTTCTTTTGCGTTCTTTTTCCAAAACAACAAACATATATTTAATTAGAAATGAGGTTAAAAAAATGGAAATATTAAAAGTTTCATCAAAATCAAATCCCAGTAAAGTAGCAGGAGCCATCGCTAATATATACAGGGAAGACAAAAATGTTGAAATTCAAACTATTGGAGCTGGAAGCTTAAATCAAGCCATCAAAGCTATAGCAATTGCTAGAGGTTTTGTTGCCCCAAGTGGTGATAATTTAATTGTCATTCCCGCTTTCAGCGACATAACAATCAACGGTGAAAGCAAAACAGCAATAAAACTAATTGTAACTAATAAATAGAAAAAAGGCCCAAAGCCTTTTTTAAGTTTATCAAAAAAACAATTAATAACTTAATACAAATGGATCATTTATATCTCCAGTACCGTCTGTTATCTTCACATTCGAGGCAAGATAAAGGGTCGGACGCACGGCACTAGCATTGTTAGCAGTGCTGGTGTTCACACCACCAAAGCTCGAGTCGACACGGAACACACCGCGAGCATCCCTCGAATAAGGCGCAGGTGTCATTGTCCATTGGTGATTACTTGCATCTCGTAACCAATCATTTTCCCTACAATTATCACTACTATATGAAAACATTGTTTTTCCTAAACATGTTGTTCTTGCAGTTCCACCTACAGCATACCCATAATCTGAAGGATACATTAAACCTACTTTTCCGGTCCAGGTTGTTGTTCTTGTGACGCGGTCATTACAATAATCGCCTCCGCCATTTTCCACACATACGTCTTTACCATTATGATTACTTCGTTCTGATTCATACATATATTTTGCTGTTGTTAAACTTAAACTATATTCTACTGGCATTGTTCCCGTATTCCACTTTACACTTGCTATCATATTCCTTGCCTCGTCTCTTATTCCAATATTTGCCCAATCTGGACAAGTTTCTGTAGAATTATTAGAACTTTTATAACATAAGTTTGATCCGGCACGTCTATTTAAGTATTCATCATTTAACACTTTCTCTATATCGGCCTCACTCCACTCATTTACTCCCCAACCATAGTTTACTCCTGATGCTGAACTATCCCACGAATAATTTTTTTCAAATTTGTCTCTTATTATCTTTAGATGACTTCCTGTATTTCCGTCTTCATCTTCTATATTATTCATTATCCCAATAATTCGCCACGTCTCACACGTATCTTTACTTGCTGCTTTTC
>CANQYR010000005.1 GCA_947628125.1 uncultured Bacilli bacterium | reverse complement strand
CCATTTAATATCTATGCTTACTCAAACAAAGTCGTACTAGGCGGCGAAAACATTGGCATTCACATCGACTCTAAAGGCATAATAGTAGTTGGCTTTTACCCCGTAAATGGCCAAATAAAAAAAGGATCACCCCAAATAATGATCGGTGATAAAATATTAAAAGTAAATCAAAATGAAGTTGAAACTATAGATGAACTAACAAACGAAATCGAAAACAACATTCAAAATAACGAAGTTACGCTAACAATAAAAAGAGACGATAAAGAACTAACAACCAAACTAACATTAGAAAAAATAGATGGCATCTATAAAACCGGATTATACGTAAAAGATAATATAACCGGTATAGGCACATTAACATATATTGACCCCCAAACCAAAATATATGGTGCCCTAGGCCACGAAATACTAGAAAGCAAATCAAGCAAAATGGTTGAAGTAAAACAAGGAAGCATTTTTGAAAGCACCGTCACATCCATAAAAAAAAGCACCACCGGCACTGCTGGTGAAAAAAACGCCTATTTCAAATACCAAAATACCTATGGTAACATCAAAGAAAACACCCAAAACGGTATCTTTGGTATCTGGCAAAAAAACATAAATAATAACACCATCGAAGTAGCCCAAAACAATGAAATAAAAATTGGCGATGCCACCATATACACCGTCACCAAAGGTAATACTAAAGAAGAATATAAAATAAAAATAACCTCAATCCAAGATTATAACGAAACCAAAAACATGACATTTGAAATAACAGATCAAAACCTTCTAAATAAAACCGGTGGCATAATTCAAGGCATGAGTGGCTCACCAATCGTTCAAAACGGTAAACTAATCGGCGCGGTTACCCACGTCATATTAGATAACCCGAAAAACGGCTACGCCATATTTATATCAACCATGCTCAAAAAAGGCGATGAACTACTAAACAAAAGCTAAAAAAGCTTTTTTTATTTTTGCTTTAAAGCAATCTCATAACTATTATCAATTAAAGAAAACACCTTATCAAAATCCTTAACCGCATCAAGATTAATAGTAATCCAACTTTGCTTATTCATATGATATCCAGGAAAAATACTCCCATAATCGATAACCTCATCTACCTTTCCTTTAAAATAACGAACATCTAAAACATTAATAGAACCCGTAAAACTTGGATCTAACCGATTAGCCTTAATATTCATCAAAATACCATACCACTTTTTATTTTTACTAAGCCGAAAAACCCCGTTTAAAGAATCACCCCACAAAAACTCCAAAGAATCACCATACTTATCCTTCACATAATTAGTTACCTTTAAAACCGCATCATTAGCCCAATCAAAAACCGTACACTTTGAAATAATATCCTTAATTATATCGTCATACCTACTGGCAACACGCCTAACAAAATTACCAGATAACTCCAAAACATCGACCAAAAAATACTCGCTATTAACATCCAAATCTATAATCTTTGAATAACTTTCAGAACCAATGGAAACCACCACTAAAAAATGATCAAAAATAACTTCTTCATAAACATATTGATTATCCTTTAAAACAAACCCATACAAAAGTAAAAGCTTTGGATCAAAACTTCTTTTTCCTAAATAACTATCTAATTTTCGCATTTTAAACCCCTAACAATATTACCTAAAGAATCATGAATAACTAAATTTGCCATACTATCAAAAGTAGTCTTAGACTTATTTAAAATAACTAACTTACCCTTACATAGCAAAACCAAACTACAAGAAGGCTCCACCGTCAAACTAGACCCAGCTACAATTAATAAATCACAATCACTAATTAACTTCACTGCCTCATCTAAAACATTAGCATCTAAAGCCTCACCATATAACACCACCGAAGGCTTAATAATGCCCCCACAAACGCACTTAGGTATATCAGTATTTTTAAAAATTAAATCACCTTCATAATACTTACCACACTTCTCACAATAATTATCATAAATAGAACCATGCAATTCCAAAACATTTTTCGAACCAGCCTTTTGATGCAAACCATCCACATTCTGCGTAATAATACCCTTTAACTTCCCACATTCCTCTAATGATAATAAAAAATGATGCAAAACATTAGGTTTAGCTGATAAACAATTAAAAGCTAAACGATAAAAATCATAAAACTCCTTAGGATGCAACATAAACATCTCATGACTAAGCATATACTCTGGTGGATATAAGAGTTTCATACTATATAAACCATCCTTACTTCGGTAGTCTTTTATACCACTTTCTGTCGAAGTCCCCGCACCCCCAAAAAATACAATATTATGCGCCTCATCAATCATCCTTTTTAAAACCATATAATCATTCATATCTTCATCACTAAATAAAGATTAGCAAAAACCATAAAAAAAAGCAATGTTTATTTACATAAATCATCACTATATTCTAATGAATAATCACCAATATAAATATTACTATTACCAGATAAGTTCTTACAACTAACTAAAGTCATATCTTTATTAAAAGCCTTATATACAGTTGTTCCCCCATCATCTAAAGAAACACTTAATTCTAACTTATCCGTTATCTTTTTTAGAACATCATCTAAAGCTACATTATAATCCCAAAGAAAATCTTTCAAAGGCATCTGATCAACATAAAACTCACCAATATTACCTGCTAAATATATTTTTCTGTTATCATAAGTAAAATAATCATTAAACCTAATATCAGTATAAACTTCTTTTTTCACTAAATAAAAATCAAATGTCTCTTTTAAAGAACAAGCAAATTTTACATTTTTCCAAACCGTAGCCTCTTCGTTATCCAAACAATGATAATGATTAACCAATAACCCCTTATCAATAAAAACTTCATCACCATATAAATTAATTCTTATCCTTAATAAAGGACTATTAGTAAATATCTTTGCCTGTAAAGTATCAAGAATAATAATTACTAATAAAATAACTAAAGTAATTTTTAAATATTTCATAAACACCATCCCTAACTACTTATTTTTTTCTATTTTCATTGGATTAACATGAATAACCGCCAAAGAAATAAAATCTAACTTAACTAACTCTTTTTCAATCTTATTCGCCACCTCATGCGAAGCAAACGTTGACATATCCCCATCCACAAAAATAGTTAAATTAACCTGAAACTGATAACCAACTGGTGTGGCATTAACATGATTAACCCTTAATACTTCCTTATGAGCTTTGACAATATCAATAATTTTCTTCCGCGTTTCCTCATCAATCGAACGATCCATCAAAACATAATAACCTTCCAAAAAAATCTTAACCGCACTTATAATAATCCAAGAAGAAATAAATATGCCCACAAAACTATCAACAAAAAACCAGCCCTTATAAGCACATAAAACGGCAATTAAGTTACAAAACGTCAAAATACAATCATTACGATGATCAATAGCATTAGCCTTAATAAGTAAATTATTTACCTTTAAACTAATCATCCTTGTATACAAAAATAAGCAAATTTTAACAATAATAGTTACAATACATACAACAATAAGCCAAATAGAAAAATTATACGAAACTGGAATAAAAAGACTCTTAGCTGCATTATAAAATAACTTAATACCAACATAAAACATCGATATAGCAATAAAAATGGAAAAAATATACTCAGCCTTTCCATAACCTAAATTATGAACATCATCCCTTGGCTTTGATGATATTTGATTACCAATAAAAGTCATTAAAGAAGAAAATATATCACCAGCACTGTTAAAAGCATCCGCAATCATTGCCTGACTATTACTTATAAAAGCAACCATAAACTTAATAATAAGCAAAAACAAATTGCCAAATACCCCCGCAATACTAGCCCTTCTAGCTAACACAAACCTTTTCATTTAAAATCACCTAATATTGTTTACCAAAATAAACCTTATATTTACCAGATTTTTGACAAACAACACAAGCGCCATCACTTTCTTCTTCCTCTAAAATACAACGACTCTTTAAACCAGTATCTTCCTTAATCTTTTCCTCGCACATACTATCGCCACACCAATTAACCTTGATAAAGCCAGGCAAAGAACCAGCAATACTTTTAAACTCATCATAACTTTTAGCTTCATAAAGCATCTTATTTCTTCTTTCTAAAGCCCTGTTATACAAATTATTTTGAATATCAACCAATAACTCTTGAACCTTATCAGAAACTACATTAATGCTAGTCTTGGTCTTTTCCAAAGTATCTCGCCTAACTAAAGTAACAACACCTAAATCTAAATCCTTTTTCCCAATTTCTATCCGAATTGGAATACCTAAAACCTCAGCTTCCGCAAATTTATAACCTGGACTTTTAAGACTATCATCAATCTTGTAAGTAACATTTAAACCACTTGCTACCTTATTAACCGCTAAAGAAACCTCTTCTTCCTTGCCAATAGGAATAATAATTACCTTAACAGGAGCAATTTTAGGTGGCAAAACCAACCCATGATCATCACCATGCGTCATAATAAGTGCCCCAATCATCCTCGTTGAAGCACCCCAACTAGTTTGATAAGGCACACATAACTTATTATCTCTATCTAAAAAATTAATACCAAAAGCCTTTGCAAAATTTTGACCAAAATAATGACTAGTACCATTTTGTAAAGCTACACCATCATACATCATTGCCTCAACAGTATAAGTTTTAATTGCTCCAGCAAACTTTTCCTTCTCAGTCTTTAACCCAACAATAACCGGCAAAGCCAAAACATTTTTCTGAAAATCCTCATAAACATGAATCATCCTTAAAGTCTCATCCATCGCTTCTTTACTTGTTTCATGCATCGTATGACCTTCCTGCCATAAAATCTCCCTGCTTCTTAAAAATGGTCTAGTTGTTTTTTCCCAACGCACAATTGTACACCACTGATTATAAAGCTTAGGTAAATCTCGGTAAGAATGAATTACATTTTTGTAATAATCACAAAACAAAACCTCACTAGTAGGCCGCACACAAAGACGTTCTTCTAACTTCTCACTACCACCATAACATACCCAAGCAACCTCAGGCGCAAAACCTTTAACATGCTCCTTCTCGACATTTAATAAAGACTCAGGAATAAATAAAGGCATCTGCACATTCTCATGACCCGTTTTCTTAAACATCGCATCTAACTGCTTTTGAATTTCCTCCCAAATAGCATAACCATTAGGGCACATAATCATACTACCTTTAGTATTACCATAACTAATCAAATTAGCCGCTAAACAAACATCAGTATACCACTTAGCAAAATCTACATCTCTTGATGTAATCTTATTTAGACTCATCTTCATTATCCTCACCCACATTAAAAGGTTCCAAAGTTTTATTATCACTTAAAATCTTATTAACTGAAGTTGTTGCCGCATCCAACTTATCTTGACAAAACTTCACTAAATTCATCGCCACAGTATACTTATTCATCGCATCTTCTAACATGATATTGCCACTTTCCAAATCCTTAACAATACCTTCCAATTCATTTAAAGCACTCTCAAATGTTTTCTCACTTTTCATAACAAAATCTCCTTTACTATAACATCTAAATTCCCTTTACTTAGAGTAACATTAAGATGATCACCAACTAAAACGTCATTTGCATCTTTTACTACCTTATCATCTTTCTTAACTAAAGAATAACCCTTATCCAAAATATTCAAAGGATTAATTAACTTCAAAGTCTCAATAATTCTTTGCAACGCGATATCCTTATCCTTTAACAAAACCAAAGGATTTTGCAAAATATAATGATCACAACAAGACTTTAACTTCAAAGACTTATCACTTAAAACTCTTAACATATTCTTTTCTAAATTTTCATAAATATTATCCAATTTTTGCATCTTAATATCATATAAAACCGCTGGATTTTTCAAAATATAACTTTCCTTTAAAGAGCTAAATCGCTGCTTTAAATAATCCATCTTTACCATCAAAGAATGGGTTAAACTCTTCTGTAAAGTTAAAAGCATTGCCTTAACTTCTAACATATTAGGAACCGCCATCTCCGCTGCCCCCGTAGGCGTAGGCGCCCTTAAATCAGCCACATAATCACTAATAGTATAATCAATCTCATGCCCAACTGCACTTATAACGGGTATCTTACACTCATATATAGCCTTAGCAACTACCTCTTCATTAAAAGGCCATAAATCTTCAATTGAACCACCACCACGGCCTACAATCAAAACATCTAAATCATAATTTTGAGCTTCCTTTATTTGCCTTGCTACATCCGCGCCTGCATTTGCCCCCTGCACTAAAGCCGGAAATAAAATCGTTTCACAAGATGGAAAACGCCTAGCAATTGTACTTAATATATCTTGAATAGCCGCCCCCGTAGGTGCCGTAACAATACCAATCTTCTCCGGATACTTAGGAATTTTTTTCTTATGTGCTGGATCAAAATAACCCTCACTTTGCAATTTCTTCTTTAACTGTTCATACAAAACATATAAATTACCAACCCCATCTTGCTGCATCTTATCAATATATATCTGATAAGCACCACTAGCCGGATAAGAACTCACTCTTCCTTCCACCAAAACATTCATACCATCTTCTGGCGTAAATAATAAAGAATTAGTATTACTTCGAAACATAATCGCATTTATCCGCGAATTATCATCTTTCAAAGTCAAATAATAATGACCCGATGTATGCCTTTTAAAATTACTAATCTCGCCTCTTAACCATACCTTCTTTAAATGTTCATTATTATCAAACACATACTTAATATACGAATTAAGCTGCGAAATAGTTACATATTTAGTATCTACCATAATATCACTTCTTTTCCATTTTATTCTTTAACATACCGATCTAAAACCGCATTTATCATTTTAAAAAGATCTTCATCACAATACTTCTTGGCTAAAGTAACAGCTTCATTAATCACAACCGCCCTTGGTGTATCAGTTTCTAAAAGCTCATATAAGGCAATCTTTAAAATAATTCCCCCCAACTTGTCTAACCTTTTAAACTTCCAATTAACCAAATACTTATCCGCTAAAGCCTCAAGTTTCTCCTCATTTTCTATAACCCCAAAAACTAATGAAGAGACAAACAAATCTTCCTCTTTAACATTTAAAGAAATAAGCTTTTTTACCTCAATCATATCCTTAACATTACTTATTTCTCTTTGATACAAAACAATCATGGCAATTTCCCTAGCTTCGCTTCTTCTTAGCATGCACTCACCAACTTCCTTTTACCATTGTATCAAAAAAAAATAATAAATACTAGCAAAAAAAAATACCAAAGAAAAACTTGGTAAATTATTTTAAATGCTTAGCAAATTCCTTAAACTCACTAGCACTATCCAAAGAAGTAGCATTAAGCTCTTCAAACAATTTTTTTTGTTCCCTAGAAAGCTTAGTAGGCACGATTATATTAATAATCGCATACATATCACCACGTCTAAGTGAATTAACAACCTTTAAACCCTTGCCCTTTAACTTATACTTCGTATTATTTTGGACCCCAGCTTTAATATCCATAATTACATTTCCATAAATAGTTGGAACTTCTATTTTACAACCTAAAGCCGCTTGGGCAACCGTAATTGGAACATTTATATACAAATCCTCATTATCTCTTTCATAAAAATCACTTGGCCGAACATGACATTCCAAATAAATATCCCCATTCGCGCCTCCATTTATTCCAGCTTCACCCTTGCCACTAATTCTAAGCTGATAGCCAGTATCAACACCTTCAGGAATATGAATAGATATCGTTTTCTTAACCTTCATCTGACCTGTTCCATTACATTTAGAACAAGTCCTTTTATAACTTTTGCCATTACCATGACACTTAGGACAAACACTACGACTTTGAATAACCCCAAATAAACTTCGCTGCTCACTTATAACACTACCACTACCATGACAATAAGAACATCGCTCCTCATCAAAACCACCTTTGCCATGACACTCACTACAAGTTTCATTTAACATCAAATCAAAATCCTTATCAACCCCAAAAGCAGCCTCCATAAAACTTAAATCGACCCTAAGCAAAGTATCTTTACCCCGCTTAGAAGAACTATGACCAAAGCCACCACCAAAAAAGTCCGAAAAACCACCAAAACCAGAAAAAGAATCACCAAAAGCAGCCCGTAATATCTCACTTAAATCAATATCACTAGCATCAAAGCCCCCAAAACCAGCTCCATTATTATCAAAGGCGGCATGGCCAAATTGATCATATTGACTTCTTTTACTAGGATCAGATAAAACTGCATAAGCTTCCCCAATTTCCTTAAATTTTTCCTCGGCCCCAGGTTCTTTATTTATATCCGGATGATACTGCTTAGCAAGCTTTCGAAAAGCCCTTTTAATCTCTTCATCACTAGCTGTCTTACTAACTCCTAATACCTCATAATAATCTTTCTTATTCATCACATTCACCTTCACTTATCTTTTCATATAATAAAACTAATTCCTCAAAATATGAAATAGCATTCTCATAAATAGTTTTATCTTCTAAATCAATATTTAAAACTTTATAAACATCCAAAGGATCTTTATCACTACCCGTTTTCAAAAATCTTAGATAATTATCTAAAACCTCTTTATTACCATTAACAATCTCCTTAGCTATATAAGAAGC
The DNA here is from genome assembly GCA_947628125.1 of uncultured Bacilli bacterium. Lineage (GTDB taxonomy): Bacteria > Bacillota_I > Bacilli_A > RF39 > UBA660 > Ventrenecus. The sequence goes on along the minus strand of CANQYR010000005.1, from coordinate 11,560 downwards.
TGTACAAACACTAATAGCATAACTAAACAAATAATAATTCATATAGTAATGACTTCTTGTTATCCATTTATTCTTGTCATAAGCTAAAACCTTAACTGCTTTGCCATAATACTTTTTAACACTATCCAAAGATAACTTGTCTAAATCATCTTTCGTAACACTTCCCATATTAATAACAATATCGTGCATTTTTCTTTCCATAACACCTTCTCTTACTGCCCCAAATAAATTACTTGCCATCACATCAAGCATATTACTAATGCCTTTAAGTTTTTCCGCATTTTTACCATGCAAAAGCAAATAATGGGAAAGTAAAAATTCATTAGTCAAAGATGCTACCTCTGAAACTATATGAACAGCATCCGCATACATTAAATCATTATTTTCCTTTAAATATTGGCCATGAATATTATGACCAGTTTCATGCGCGATAGTTGATACCGATTCAAACAAACCATTAAAACTCATCAAAATACGAGAATCTTGCTTCATTGAAGAACAAGAATATCCTCCGCTACATTTACCCTTATACTGACAAAAATCAATATACCTATTATTAATTATCTTATCATAATGCTTAACATAATCCAAACCTAATACCATTAAGGACTTTCGAACCAAAGATAAAGCATCATCTATTTCATAACTATCATTTAAAGAGCTTATAGGTAGTGAAACATCATATGAACAAAAATTATCAATCCCTAAAACCTTCTTTTTTAAAGCATAATACTTATGCAAAACAGATAAATTATCATTAACACTAGCACATAATAAATCAAAAACCTTACCATTTAACTTCCAATTAAATAACTGCTCATTAAAAGCATTATCAAAATGATAAATATTAGCTAGCTTTTCATCCATTGCAATATAACTACTTAATAAATAAGCTGATGAACTACCATATTGATCAAGAACCTTATTAAAAGCATAATAAACTTTTTTCCTTACCTTTGGATCCTTATTTTGCATTAAATGCCGATAATTAGTCGTAGAAATATCTATTTTTTTACCATCAACCATAACAGAGCCATAATTATGCTCTTGGTTAAGCATTAAAGATGACATATCATCAAAATGATCCATCGCTCCTAAAAGTTTATTAACTAAATCCTCTTCATTAGATGGCAAAATATGATCTTTTCTCCTATAAATATCATCTAAATAAGCCTTGTATTTTAATAAACGATCATTCTTTTTAAATAAATTGTCATACTCATCTTTACTTAAATTAAGTAGCTCCGGCTCAAAAAAACTAATTGCCACCATTAATTTACTATTTAACTCAATCGTCCTATTTTTTCTTACAATATTCTCATCAATACCTAAAACCTCATCATTAACCAAAAGCGCATACACATATAAATCTTCAAATAAGGCTATAGTATCTAACTCTAAATCCAAAAACGAAAGCAACTTATCAGCATCTTTAATTAACCCGGCATACGTCTTTAACTCATCAATTTTCTTAAGTGCCAATGAAAAAGAATCTTCAAAAGCATTATCATCTTTAAAAAATGATGTCAAATCCCACTTATATTTTTCCTCAACCTCAAAACGATTATTATAAAGTTTCATAAACTAATCCTTTCTAAAAATTAAGCGAAGAAAGTTCTAGTTTCCTAGAACATTCTTTACTTTTCCTCATAACTAGCTTCTTCTACATCATCTTTTTTAGCCTCTTCACTAGGTGCACTAGTATTATTAGAATTAGCTTCATAAACCTTACTTGCAAGCTTCATCGCTATCTCATTTAAACTTTCCGTTTTCTTTTTAATATCATCGATATCATCTTTAGCTAAAGCATCCTTAAGTTCCTTAATCTTTTCATTAGCTAAATCTTTATCGCTAGCATCAACTTTATCGCCTAAATCTTTAATAGCCTTCTCTGTTGCAAAAATCATTGTATCAGCATCATTTCTAGCCTCAGCAGCCATCTTTCTTTTCTCATCTTCTTCTTTATTAGCTTCGGCTTCCTTCATCATTCTATCAATCTCTTCATCAGATAAATTAGTATTAGATGTAATAGTAATAGATTGCTCCTTATTCGTGCCTAAATCCTTCGCGGTTACATGAACAATACCATTTGCATCAATATCAAACTTAACTTCAATTTGTGGAACCCCTCTTGGTGCTGGCGGAATATTACCTAATTGGAAATTACCAAGTGTTTTATTATCTGCCGCCATCTTTCTTTCCCCTTGTAAAACATGAATGTCAACTGCTGGTTGATTATCAGCTGCCGTACTAAATACTTGACTCTTACTTGTTGGAATTGTTGTATTTCTTGGAATTAAAACTGTCATTACACCACCTAATGTTTCCAAACCAAGTGATAATGGTGTTACATCAAGTAAAACTAGATCATCAACTTCACCAGTTAAAACTCCACCTTGAATAGCTGCACCCATCGCGACAACTTCATCAGGATTAACACCCTTATGAGGTTCTTTGCCAAGTTCTTTCTTAACAAGCTCTTGAATATATGGAATTCTAGTTGAACCACCAACTAAAATAACTTCATTAATATCACTAGCGCTTAGCTTAGCATCACTAAGAGCCTTACGAACAGGTTCCAAAGTTGAATCAAATAAATCCCTACATAAATCCTCAAACTTAGCCTTCGATAACTCCATATCTAAATGTAAAGGTCCATTACTGCCTTGCGAAATAAATGGTAAATTAATTTGTGTTTTACTCATACCAGATAAATCTTTTTTAGCCTTTTCAGCAGCATCCTTTAGTCTTTGCATAGCCATTGAATCAGTAGTTAAATCAATACCATTTTCCTTTTTAAACGTATCTGCTAGATAATCAATAATCCGTTTATCAAAATCATCGCCACCTAGTTTGTTATTACCACTAGTAGCCTTAACATCGTAAACACCATCACCAATCTCTAAAATTGATACATCAAATGTGCCACCACCTAAATCATAAACTAAAATTGTTTGTAATTTATCTTGCTTATCTAAACCATACGCTAAAGCGGCCGCGGTAGGTTCATTAATAATTCTTTTGACATCTAAACCTGCAATCTTACCTGCATTTTTAGTAGCTTGTCTTTGGGCGTCATTAAAATACGCTGGCACGGTTATAACCGCTTCATTAATAGTTGAACCAACATAACTTTCGGCATCTGCCTTTAACTTAGATAAAATCTTTGCAGAAATCTCCTCCGCTGTCCATTCTTTATCATTAGCCTTTGTTTTTTCACTAGTTCCCATTTTTCTTTTAATAGAAGAAATAGTGTTCTTAGGATTAGTAACCGCTTGTCTTTTCGCACGATCACCAACTAAAGTCTCGCCATCTTTGGTAAAAGCGACAACACTAGGCGTTGTTCTTCCGCCTTCATCATTTGGAATAACAACCGGACTTCCTCCTTCCATAATAGATACACAACTATTAGTTGTACCTAAATCAATACCAATAATTTTTGCCATATTTATTCACTCTCCTTATTATTTACTTTGACCATGGCTGGTCTAATTACCTTATCTTTATAAATATATCCTTTTTGCATGCAATCAATAACCACATTGTGAGCTATATCATCAAGATGATCAATTAAAACTGCATTCATCAAAGAAGAATCAAACTCCTTACCAATACATTCAATCTCCTTAACCTCCAGTTTGTTTAAAATATCGATTAAATTACCATAAATCATTTTAAACCCAACTAAGAATTTACTCACCTCATCCGTTAAATTAGCATCATCAAGTAGTAAAGCCCTTTCAAAATTATCAACAATTGGTAATAACTCTACTAAAAGCTTTTCCCCATCATACTTAGCTAAACGAGATTTTTCCTCATCAAAATGCCTTTTCATATTTTGCATCTCAGCTGATATTCTTAATATTTTCTCATTTAACAAAGCATTTTCATTCTTAAGCTTTTCATAAGCATTGTTTTTCTTCTTCTTTACCTTTACTTCTTCTTTTTCCTCTTTCAAAACTAATCCTCCTTATTTAACTGGTCATGAATATATGTTAAAAGTCCAACAGTCTTAGCATATTCCATGCGCCTCGGGCCAATTATAGCAATCGTGCCATCCTCGCCATTACGATGAAAAGAAGTCTTAATAATCGTTACATTAGGATCAAATTCCGTTTCATCCCCAATATAAACTTTTACACCCTCTTCATTTTCATTTGATTCAATCTTCTTAATAAAGTTCTCATCATCAAACTTAGATAAAATTGTCTTTACATCCTCTAAATTCCCATAATCAGGAGCATTTAAAAGATGATTAGTCCCACTCATATGCATATTATCATGTACATTCTTCGCAAAATCATGAAAAGTTTTCGAAAAAATCTCATAAACCGCTTCATATTGCTTTATCTTTGTCGCAATAACAGGCTTTATTTCAAACTCCAGCCGCGAAGCAACATTAATAATCGGTGTCCCTGATAGCATTTTATTAATAATATCACAAGTCTTAGATAACTCATCAATACTAATTGTCTTAGGAATTGTAAACTGCTTATTTTGCACGATACCATGATCCGTACAAACAAGAGCCACGATCCGATTATTATTTAAAGGAATAATTGATACCTGTTGTAAATTATTATCCAATGACTTTTTACCTAAAACAATACTCGTATAATTAGTCATCTCACTAATAATCTCCACACACTTATTCACGGTATCAGAAAGCTGCAATTCTTGATTTTGAAAAATCTGTTGTAACTTTAAAACATCTTCCCCATTCATCTCCTTCGGCTTCATTAAATTTTCAACATAATAACGATAACCCTTAGATGAAGGAATACGACCCGAAGAAATATGATTTTTCTCTAAATAACCAGCTTCCTCTAGCCTTGCCATCTCATTTCTAATAGTCGCTGAAGAACAATTTAACTTCTTACAAAGCGACTTACTACCAACTGGCTTAACTGTTTTAATGTAAGACTCAACAATTGCTTTTAATAAAGATTCTTGACGATGATTCATTAAAAACACTTCCTCTAGCACATATTATACTCAAGTGCTAAGTTAATTATACTAAAAAATTAGCACTTGTCAATAAATAATGCTAATTTTTTTCATTTTTGACTAAATTTTAACCATAAAAAAGTAACAAATAGCAAGTAAAATAACAAAACAAAGTAAAATTAAAACAAAACGTCTTTTCTTATTTGCCAAATACTGAGCTTTTATATCAAAACTAAGCATCTTTTCTAACTTATCTAAATCACTACCATTTAAAAGCTCTAAAACAATCATTACTAAATTGGGCCTAATAAGATTGGCAAGTAAATTATCCTCTAAATTATCATTATTACTTTCCTTTAAAGCCAAAACCAAACTCTCCGTAAAATCACTCTGCAAAACCTCATTACACTTTAAAACCGTATCTAAAAAAGAACCATCATCATTAACAAGCCTAAAAACTTCTAAAAAAACCATTGCCTCTTTACTAATTTTATAAGAACGATGCAAAATCGGAATATCAAGAAAACAATACACTAATAAATAATTAACCAATATACAAACAACTAAACCAATTAACACCCCAAACTTAGGAATTAAAAGAAAACTCATAAAAAGTAATAACAAAATAACTAACCTACCATTTAAAAACGAAGAAGCACTGATAGAATTTTTAACATTCGTTTGCTTAAGTTTTAGTAAAATTGTATCAAAACTTTTTTTAGTATATAATTTTCTAGCAAAAAACATAAAGAGCCTCCCTTACAACCATAAAATAATTAGCGATATAAAAGTGCCAAACAATACCTTCAAATAACCTACCATATCACTTGTAAAATTATTAACTACCATAAATAAAACCAAAATAATAAACAAACCCTTTAAAAAATAGCCCATAACATCCCAAATTTTTAAACTATCACAAAAACACTTGTTATCTTCATCATCTAAAATAATTTTCTTTAATGAATCATCGTAAGATAAGCCCCTACTTTCACATACAGCTAAAACATTATAAACATCTAAAGCCTTTTTATAACCTGTATTTTGATAAAAATGTTTCATCGCTAAAGATATACTCAAACCATTTTGCAAATCCCAAAAAAACAAATTCGCAAAATAATTAAAAATACCTGGATAACAAACCCTTACCTTTTTATTTATATTAATAAGAAACAAATCCCAAGATGAATCAAACATCTTCATTGCTTTATAATTTAAAAATAACACGATAAGTCTTGATAAAACCAAAACAATAGCAATAATTATTAAAACACTAAACCAGACAAAATGAAAATCACTAAAAAGACAAACAACACCCCATAAAATATTTAAATATAAAATTAAAATTAACCTTAAAGCATTAAAATCATCAGCTGTAAAAGAAGCTTTAAATATAAGTAAATCATCGTATAGTAATCCTAACTTAGCAAACAAAATATTCTTTCTTAAAAAATGGCTAATCTTCTTAATTAATTTTAAAACATCATCGAAGAAAGAATCCATAATGCTTTCTTTTTCATGCAAAACACTAGAAAGGGTATAAGAGCTAAAACGTTTTTCATATTTAGCAAGCCTTTTTTGCCTAATCAAAAACAAAACTAATATGGCAAAAACAATTGCCATTATCGTTTGAAAAACAAATAATGCACCCATATCTACCCTCCAATTTCTATTTTTTAAACATAAAATCAATATCTTTAACGCCTAATTTATGTAACTTATCTAACATCTTAGGTCTTACATTATGCAAAGTATATTCTCCATCAACCTCATTATTTTCCAAAATCTTCTTTTGCTTAAACGAAAAAATCTCTTGCATATTAATTTTTCCATTACTGTAATTAAGCTCATTAATAGCCGTAATTTTCCGCTTTCCATCACTTAACTTATCAATTACTACCACTAAATCTATTGCATTACAAATCATTTTAGGGACAATATCTTCACTCATATCCTTAGAAGCAATAAACCTAAGTCTTTCAATAGCATCCGATGCATCACAAGCATGCATAGTCATCATACAGCCCTCGTACCCTGAATTTAATAAATCTAATAAATCATAAATCTCATCACTTGAAACTTCGCCAATTAAAATTCGATCAGCCCGCATTTTCTCCACATTTACAATTAAATCCTTTAACGAAAACTTTTGCTTTGTAAGAGGAAAATTTTTACTTTGCAAAGCGATGACATGGGGTTTTGATACTAAAAGCTCCATCGTGTTTTCTAACACAATAATCCGTTCCTCATCTAAAATAAACTGACTTAAGGCCGAAAGCAATGTTGAAGAGCCTGAACCAATTCGCCCACAAATCAAAATATTCAAATGCGCCTTAACTGCCCAAGATAAAAACTCAGCCATATAAGGAGTCATACTTCCTATCCGAATAAAATCATCCATCGTTTCATTTTTCGAATGCACCTTATGAATCGTAAAAACCGCACCCTTACTAGAAACCGGCGGTAGTACCCCAAAAATAGAAGAACCATCGGCTAATTTCGTATCAATAAAAGGATAAGATAAATCTAACTTTTGATTAGTTAATTTTTTTAAAGTCCGCATAATATGCTCATTATCAATAAAAGAAACTGAATTATCTTTAACAATCTTTCCATCAATCTCTAAATAAATCTGATCTGGCCCATTAACCATTATCTCCGTAACATTTAAATCATTAAGTAAATTAGTCAAAGGTCCAAACTCTAAAACTTCACTCTTAATTAAATTAATCAAATAATTTCGCTCCGCTAAAGTTAAATCATAACCTAAAATTACCTCATCAATAATGGTAATTAAATCCTCATCTTTCCTTAAAGAAACTTGATCCATAATCTTACTTCTTAATTTTTCTAAAAGAACTTTGTCGGCAAAAACTTCATAATCAGTTATATTCTTGTCATTAATAGTAGCTTTAGGAAAACTAAAAGCTTCAACCAAACTTTTGCCCATCTAATCACCATCCTTAATCATATCACTTGCAATACGCGTTAAAACGCTAAAATCCTTGTTAAATACCGATGCTGCCTTTGGATGAAGACTAACCAATTGCCCATTCATAATATACTCATCCAAATTTTTAACATAAAATTCATCACTAATGTAATATTTAATATTTTCATTTAAAATATCTTCAATATCACTTGGTAAAAAATACTTTTTCAATGGATCTTTAGCCTCATATAATAAAATGTCATAATTCTTTTTATCCAAGTCTTTAAAAATAGTAACTAAATTCTTTAAATTTTTTACATCCATTGGATCATTATTTAACACAAATAAAATTTTACTAACTTCATCTAACATCAGCAAATTAGCCTCGTTTAAAACATGACTCATATCTATTAAAACCACATCATAAAAATAAACGGCCTTATCAAGTAAAGTTTTCAAATAAAATGCATCTATTTTAGCCGCATCCCTAGGATCTTTAGGACATGCGATAAAATCAATATAATCATCATAGGCAGTTACATAATCTTGAAAATCACTAAACCGATGCATCTTTACATCATCACAAAAATTATAGACCGTTTTAGTAAAATCCCGTTGCAAACAAAAAGCAATTTGCCCACCTGTCAAATCTAAATCAATAATCAAAACCCTTTTGGTCATAATCTCATAAACACCCGCTAAAGAAAGAGTCATAGACGTTTTTCCTACTCCGCCTTTACCCGAAAAAATACCAATACTAGTTCCCACTTTCTTTTTCATACTCTAAGCCTCTTATCTATTATAAAATAATTATACCAAAACATCATTTATATCTCAACTTAAAAAATCACATTTCCCAAAAATAAAAACGACCATAAGTCGTTATTTTTGAATAGTAATCATATTAAAAATAAATAAAATCCAAGCTCCCATTACTAAACTAGCCTTAAAACGATACATCTCATATAAAGCCACCACCTTATCAACACAAGATGTTATCCAAGCTTCTTTACAATGTGGCTTAACATTACAAACCGGAAACATATGCGACGCAATAATATTTTCCTGTTTAGCATCCAATTCAAAATACTTTTTTGCATTTATTAAAGCAATATCAGGATGTTTTTTAAACGTTTCTTTAACATCATACGCCTTGGTATCATCATCTGTAAAAAAATCATGAAGTAAAGCCGCTCTAGTTGCTCTTTCATAATCCATATGCATTTTCTTAGTAATTAAATAAGTTCCTTTCGCGACCCTAATACAATGATGATATCTGCTAATTCCATGATGAAGTTCGTTTTCTAAAGAACTAAATTTATCTATTTTCAAAATATCACTTATAATATGATTAAATTCATCTCGTTTTTTTATTGACATTTATCACACTCACCTTTGACTATAACATTGTATCATATATTGTAAAAAAATCAAGTCATAAAAAATTATATTAAATAAATAAACAAAATATAACAAGGCATAAAACCTTAAAAAATACATAATATTTACAAGGTGATATTTATCAAAAAAATTATTATTTCGATCATCTTTCGTTTTTTCCTTTGTTTTTTACTTCATAATTTATACTCAAAAGTACATAGCCCTTTATGGACAATTTTCTTACCAATAAATGAAAGCATATTCGAACATATGAAACTATTATTTACATCATTTCTAATAACAAGCATTTTAAACAAACTAATATATAAACAAAGCCATAACTTTACTTTAAGCCTCACCTTTATCCCCACCTTAGAAATACTTCTTTACTTAATTTTATTTATCCCCTTTTATATAAAATGGCAAGAAAACTTTATCTTTAGCATTATCCTTCTTTTCTTAGTAATAAGCTTTGGCCAGTTATTTAACTATTATCTAAATAAAGAAGAAAAAATAAAATATCAAATGCCTCTAGGCATCTTAATGCTTCTAATAAGCCTTTTTACCTTTACCTACTTTAGCTATAACCCTACCAAAAACTTTCTTTTTTATGATCCCATAAAAAAAGGCTATGGCTTATTACCCTAACCTTAATCAATATCAATCAATTCGTATTCACTCGTGCCAATACCTAGTAGAGCAGCATCATTAATAATTTCCTCACCATTTAAAGAGGCAATTCTCTCAAGTAATTGCTCCTTACCAGGATCATCACTTTTCTTTACCAAATCAATACAAGCCTTATCAATCGCGACAGGATCAGTAGATATAACAATACCAATATCTTTCATACAAGGATCTTTAGCCACTGCACAGCAATCACAATCAACAGATAAATTTTTTAAAACATTAATATAAACAATATTGCCCTTAAAAAAATCTACAACTGAACTAGCCGCATCAGCCATTGCTTGTAAAAACTTTAATTGATCAACACCAAACATATCTTCGTAAGAACCATTTTCCTTACCAATACAATGAATATATCTTTTTCCTTTACTAGATGCACACCCAATTGATAATTGCTTTAAAGCTCCACCATATCCACCCATAGGATGACCTTTAAAATGTGAAAGAACAAGCATTGAATCATAATTAGCTAAATGGCTACCAACATAATTTTTCTTTATCTGTTTACCATTATTAATATCTAAAATCATCTCACCATGTTCATCCATTATATCAACATCATACATATCAAAACCATGCTTAGTAAGTAAAGCCTTATGTTTTAAAGAAGTATCACGCATTCCTTCATAAGCTGTGTTACACTCAACCACAACACCAGATAACCTCTCTATTATATCTTTCATAAATGAAGGCTCAAGATAATTTTGATTACCTTCCTCTCCTGAATGAACCTTAACAGCAACTTTACCAGGCAATGACACATTAAGCTTATCATAAAGCCTTACCAAACTTGCTGGTTCAATTTTCTTTGTAAAATATACTTTTGCTTTTTCCATAATATTTATCCTCCATCTATATTATAACCAATAACTAGCCATTTAAGTCAAGTAAAAAATTAATAAATTAATAATTAAGATATAAATAATTCAATACTATAACAAGTATTAACTCCTTGATAAAAACAATAAATTTTTACATATAAACAAAACGTAAAACAAGATCAAAGCATTATAAAAACCCTTTATTTAAGGGTTAAATTACAATTGGTGCTTATGGAGAGACTCGAACTCTCATGACCTTGCGATCGTAGCATTTTGAGTGCTATGCGTCTACCTATTCCGCCACATAAGCAAATTACAAATTAAGTATAACATAAAAATGAAACTTTGCCAAATTCTTTTCTTATTTTTGTTTCATATTCTTAATTGCATAAAGATTCAAATTTTTAAAACGAAGATAAAAAGAAGAAATAATAAAAACAACAGAAGCGATAAAAAGTGGAATAGAAGCAACCCAAGTAGACCAATCAACTTGATTATGAACATAATTATTTACCACAATATAAAGGGCTACTAAAACGCCTAAAATACCAGTAAAACATAACCTCGTTAAAATAATATTCATGCTCTTTCCCTTATCACTAGCATAATAATTTTTCTTACATAACTTTTTATCTTTTTTACTTAAACGCCAATAAAACTTCTTCATAATCCACCTCATATATAAAAACCCTTTATTTAAAGGGATAAATTACAATTGGTGACCCGTACGGGATTTGAACCCATGAATGCATGCGTGAAAGGCATGTGTGTTCAACCACTTCACCAACGG
>CANQYR010000004.1 GCA_947628125.1 uncultured Bacilli bacterium | reverse complement strand
CCTTTCTTTGCAATAGCAACAAAAAAATCAACTTGCGTTGATTTAATCATTAACATCGCTTGGTGCGACGATTTTACCTTTTGGAGCAGATGATGGGAATCGAACCCACGTTAATAGCTTGGAAGGCTATAGTTCTACCATTGAACTACATCTGCGTCACATCTAAAATTTTAGCAAAATATTTAAACAAATGCAAGCCCTTTCATAAAAAAAATGCACATTATAATTAAAAAATAAACCACACTATAAAAAGGTGAGGAAAAATGAAAAATAAAAGCATATGGTTAGAAACCAAAAAACCCAAAACAAATGCAAGCTTAAACCAAAATATCGATGTTGATATATTAATAATAGGCGGTGGCTTAACAGGAATATCCACAGCTTACGAGCTAAAAGACTCAAACCAAAAAATATGTTTAGTTGAAAGAAACACTATTGGTCAAGGAACAACTGGCAACACAACTGGCAAATTAACTTTCTTGCAAGCTATAAAATACTCTAAAATCCAAAAAATTAGAAACCAAAAAATCTCTAAAAAATATTATGAGTCGCAAATAGAAGCCTTAAAAATAGCCGAAAATATCATTCAAAAAGAAAACATTGACTGTGACTTTATTAAAACCACAACATACGTATACGCAGATGCTAAAAAAGAAATAAAAAAACTAACCAAAGAAGCGAAACTATTAACCAAATTTAAAGCCGACATAAAGATAAATAATAACCAAAACTTTAAAACCATATCTACCGAAAACTCCTTCGTCTTTCATCCCTTAAAATATTTATATGCCTTAGAAGAAATATGTTTAAAATCAAACATTGCCATTTATGAAAACACACCAATTATTAGCCTAAAAAAAATAAATAACAAATACCTTTGCCAAACATCCAATAACTATCAAATCAAAGCTAATAAAGTTGTAATCGCTTGCCATTATCCCTTTTTCCTTTTTCCTTTTTTCATGCCCCTTAAAAGCCATATCAAACAATCTTACATAATGGCTAGCAAAACCAAAGAATATAAAAACATATCCTTAATCACAACCAAAAAAACAATATCCTACCGTTACCAAAAACAATATAAAATATTTTTAGCAAACTCCCATAACATAGCAAATAAACTAAATAAAAAAGAACAATTCTTAAAACTCATGCAACTAAATAATAACTATAACCCTGACTACTTATGGAGTAATAAAGACATTTATACTAACGATCATATCCCATTTATAGGCCTTATAAAACCAAACCTCTATCTAGCAACTGCCTACAATGCCTGGGGAATGACCAATGCTATCTTAGCCGGCCAAATATTAAAAGACTTAATATTAGAAAAAGAAAACAAATATAAAGAACTATTTAACCCCTTAAGAAACCCCAACTTAAAAACTATCCTAAAATCAACTTTAAACATCACCTTAAACGCCAAAAGTTTTATTCAAAATAAAATTTTTCTTCAAAAAAGCTGGTATAAATACGTGAAAATAAATCACAAAACAATAAAAGTAAATAATAGTAAACAAGTTAATAATCGCTGCCCTCACATGAATTGCAGCCTAATATACAACGAAGTTGAACAAACTTTCGAATGTCCTTGCCATGCCTCAACCTTTGATAAAAATGGCAAATGTATCAAAGGACCCAGCAAATATGACATTTAATTAACAAAATAGTTGACATTTTAAAAAAAAATAAAGTATTATAAAGGCATAAGAGTGGTGTAAAAATGAAAAAAGAAAAAATATCTGTAATAGTTCCTTGCTATAATGAAGAAGAAAGCTTACCTTATTTCTTTAAAGAAATAGAAAAAATATCAGAAAAATTTGCCGAAAAAAAAGTAATGCTCGAAGTACTATTTGTTGACGATGGAAGTAAAGACAAAACCCTAAAAATAATTAAAGACCTTTGTCAAGAAAACAAATGGTTGCACTACATATCATTTTCCCGCAATTTTGGTAAAGAAGCAGCTATATATGCTGGCTTAGAAAATACTGATGGCGATTATGTAACCATCATGGATGCGGATTTGCAAGATCCACCTAAACTTTTACTAGAAATGTATAGCTACATAAAAGATGAAGGCTATGATGCTGTAGGTGTAAGAAGATCAAACAGAAAAGGCGAACCAATAGTACGAAGCTTCTTTGCCAACTTATTCTATAAAATAATCGCTAAAATTAGTAAAACCGAAATGATCTCTGGCGCTAGAGACTACCGTCTTATGAAAAAACAAGTCGTAGATGCCATTTTACAAATGAAAGAATATAACCGTTACTCCAAAGGCTTATTTAGCTTCGTTGGCTTTAAAACAAAATGGCTTGAATACCAAAACGTCGAAAGAGTAGCTGGAAAAACAAAATGGAACTTTTGGAAACTTTTACTATATGCCTTTGATGGTATCATCGCTTTTTCCACCGCGCCTTTAGCCATATCAACCTTTTTAGGCATTTTGTTTTGCATAATATCTTTTATCTTAATTATAATTATCATCTTTAAAACTTTAGTTTTTGGTGATCCTGTAAATGGCTGGCCATCATTAGTCTGCATTATCTTCTTTGTTTCTGGAATTCAGCTATTTTGCATGGGCATAAGTTCAGCGTATCTATCCAAAACATACCTCGAAACCAAAAAAAGACCAATATACATAATTAAAGAAAAAGATGAAAAAGATAAAGATATTTTATGAATCTTTTGTAAAAAAAATAAAAATGTATGATATAATTTAAATATAAAAAGAGGTGAAAAAATGGAAAAAATTAAAGATTGGATAATAGGTATTTTAATTAGCATCATAATTGTCCTTATAATCATAACCGGTATAGTCTACCTAAACCAAAAACCAGAGAAAATTTTAAAAACAGCCATTAGTAATTTAAATAAAAATGCCCAGAATATTATCAGAACTATAAATTTAAATGACAAACAAGAACCATATCAATTAGATGGAACCCTAAGCTTTAATACAAATATGGATTTAAATGGCCTTGAAGAATTAAAAAACTATAAACTTGGTTTTCAAGCCAAAATAGACCAAAGTCAATCACTATCATTAGTAAAATTAAACGTCCTAAATAATACAAGTGCTTTTTTAAGTGCCGATGTAGCCTATCAAGATAACCATGTTTACCTAAAAATGCCTGATCTATTAGAGCCTACAATCGACTTACTAACAATTGAAAATTTAGACATCAAAACTCCAACATTTACTAACCAAAATTTAATAAACGTCTTAAATTTTTTCGAAAATGCGCTTTTAAAAACCATTACCAAAGACCAATTAACCATCAATAAAAATGTTGACAAAATATATAATGGCAAACAAACTAAAGCAACCGAAATAATATACACATTAAATAACGAGACTATAAATTCAATAATTAACAATTTAAAACAAGATGAAAATACTCAAAACGATTTAGCCCAAATATTAAACTGTTCAAAAGAACAACTTCAAACACTTATTTCCAATAACCCAAACATAACAGATGACATTAAACTAATCATCACTACCGAAGGCTTTACCAAAAAAATTATTCAAGAAAGTCTTGTTATAAATGATAATAATATAAGCTTTACCGACTATAACAAAAAACAAGTTATAAACATTAACGATGCGGAATTTACCATCAACGAATTTAACAAAAATACCTTAAAATTAACATATAAAATTGATACCCTAGAAGGAACAATATACATTAACAATAAAAACGAAAACAACCAAAATAATCTATCTTTAACAATAACAGCTCTTGGTACAGTAAATAATGAAAAAGTAGACTTCACCATTGAACTTACTTTAGCAAGTACCTTTGACAATATAAAAGTAGAAAAAATAAATACAGCCAATGCTAAAAAATGGGAAGAAGTATCACAAAGCGAATTACAACAATTCTATCTAAAATTAATTCAAAAAATAGCAGATTCACCAATAAGCAATATTTTAAATAATTACTAAAAAAAATATAGCTTTCTTAAAAATTATATTATATAATTATCTTGTTGCTGGAATAGCTCAGTTAGGTAGAGCACTTCACTCGTAATGAAGGGGTCACAAGTTCGAATCTTGCTTCCAGCACCAGATAGTTACTATAACTGATTAGAGTTTTTATATAAAAAGCAAAAAGAAGATTTTAAAACCTTCTTTTATTTATTGCTGTTTAACTTATCATAAAAAAGCATTTCAAAATAATACGTAAATAACTTAACACTATTTTCATTTAATATTACTCGTGCTATAATAAATGAAAAAAGAAGAAAGGTGATATATATGTACATCAAAACCCCAACCAAAGGCATGCGCGATTTTTTACCAAATGAAATGCGCTTAAGAGAATACGTACTAACAATCATGAAAGAAACATATACTAGCTTTGGCTTTGAACAAATTTCTACTCCAGCCGTTGAACACATTGAAAACCTAACCAATAATGAAGGCGGCGAGAACGAAAAACTAATATTTAAAATTCTAAAAAGGGGAGAGAAGTTAGAAAATGCTAAGAAAGATGATCCAAACTCTTTAATAGACTCAGGTCTAAGATATGACCTAACCGTTCCATTAGTTAGATTATTTGCTAACAACCACCAAAATTTAAGCCTGCCTTTTCGCTCCTTTCAATATGGTTATTCCTACCGTGCTGAGCGGCCCCAAAAAGGTAGATATAGAGAGCTTATGCAATGTGATCTAGACATAATAGGGGAAAAAACTAACCTCGCCGAAATAGAATTAATCACCGCCGTTATAACCTTCCTAGAAAAACTACAGTTTAATAACTTCACCCTAAAAATTAACGATAGACAAATATTAAAAGCCCTAATCAACTATGCTCAAATACCAATAGACAAAATAGATAACTTCTTAATTACCCTAGACAAACTTGATAAAATCGGTTTAGATAACGTAAAAGAAGAACTAAACAAACTAGGCATATCAAATGATAAAATCGAAAAATACTTACAAAAAATTTCTGAGGAAAATCCAAACCTAACTGACTTTTGCCAAGACCTACCAATTGCTAAAGAAGTTGCCCAAAACCTAAACGAAATAATTACAACCGTTAAAAAATTAATCAACGTCGAAATAAAATTTGAACCAACATTAGTAAGAGGTATGTCCTATTACACAGGCCCTATATTTGAAATAATGGCCGAAGGCTATCAAGGCGCCATAGCAGGTGGAGGAAGATATGATAACATGATCGAAAAATATACCAACTTACAAGTTCCAGCCTGTGGCTTTTCAGTTGGCTTTGAAAGACTTATCATGCTCCTTGAAGAAAAAAACTTTACTATACCTAATAAAAACGAAAAAATATGTTACCTCCTAACCAAAGAAATGCCCCAAGAAGAAAAAACAAAAATTCTAGAAGAAGCTAACCAGAACCGGCAAAAAAATCAAACCGTCAAAATCGTTTATAAAAACAAAAATTACAAATTTCAAAAAGATAACTTAGAAAAAGAAGGTTATAAAATTATCTAATGGTAAAAAATACCATCTTTTTTTTGCCAAAAAAGTTCAAAATATAAATAGGTGAGATAAATGAAAAAACTAAACATAGGCTTTATAAGCTTCCTTCTAATTATACTAGTATCCCTAACATTTGAAAAAACTAATGGCTTAGAAAAAAATGAAATAACCTTCGAAAACTTAAACAGCAACCAATTCATTGACCTTGTAAAAGAAAAAAAACTAACTAGAATATCCCAAATATGTACCACAAACTTTTGCCAGTACGCTAAAGATGACGACATAAAAAAAGCCTTTGAAATATTTAAAGATGACTACAAACAATACCTTTTAGATACAAATAACGATATAGAAATAGTAAATGCCCTTTTATTAAAAGGCTTTCCCATTACTAAAATTCACGTCCTTGACTAAATCACCTTGATAAATATTTTTCCTTCTCATTTCTTTATCAATACTATTTAAAACCACAAACTTTTTAACCAACCATTTTGGCCCGATAAGCTCACTTAAAATAGGATCACTAGTCACCCGGTGAATAACAATATTTTTATTTAAAACCCTTAGCTGCTCACAAACAATATCAACATACTCATCCAAAGATAAAAGATGAAAAGGCTTTTGCTTATAATAATTTCCTAAATAAGTATTCTCCAAAACACAAAGCATATGAATCTTAATACCATCAATACCCAAATCATTTAAAAACTTAGCCGTAAAAACCATATCTTCCTTACTTTCAAAAGGAAGACCATTAATAATGTGCACAACCACATTAATGCCGCGTTTTTTTAAATCCTTAACACAACTGGTAAAATTCTCTAAAGAGTGACCCCGTCTAATAAACTTAAGCGTCTTTTCATGAGCAGACTGTAAACCAAGTTCAACCGTCAAAAACGTTCTTTCATTTAACCTTTCTAAATAATCCATTACCTCTTTACTAATACAATCACTTCTAGTTGCAATAGATAAACCAACAACCCCATCAAAACCTAAAACAGTTTCATAACATTTTTTCAAAACCTCTAAAGAGGCATAAGTATTAGTCCCCGCTTGAAAATAGCCAATCATATAAGCATCTGGCCATTTTTTTTCGTTGCGCTCCTTAATTTCTGTAAACTGCTTTAAAATTGAATCTTCCTTATTGCCTGCAAACTCGCCACCTTCATGCGCACAAAAAATACAACCACCATTCTTTTGATGTGGACAACCAAAACCTAAATTTAAATTAACCTTAAAAACCTTTTTCCCAAACTTTTTTTTATAAAATGAATCCAAAGTATAATAATGTTTATCATTCATCAAAATCACCACTAAGTATTATAGCAAAATTTTCAACTTCATGATATACTTATATAAGAGAAGGGGTAGAAAAATGATTGATTATAACAATGCCAAAAGCCTTAACGAAGCCATATTCATGGGTAAAAATTATCGTATAACCATTTTAACTGAACGCCTAATAAGATTAGAATACAATAAAAATGGGCAATTTTTTGATGACCTAACCGAACAAGTAATAAAACGCAAATTTCCTTTGCCGGATTTTAA
The DNA here is from genome assembly GCA_947628125.1 of uncultured Bacilli bacterium. GTDB lineage: Bacteria > Bacillota_I > Bacilli_A > RF39 > UBA660 > Ventrenecus. Next base: position 15,141 of record CANQYR010000004.1, on the reverse strand, counting down.
AGTGAACCAAGATGCCCGAAAATTAGAAATAGAAACTAAATACTTCCGCTTAAAATACATGAAAGAAAAACCATTCGAAGGCTATAACTTAGAAGTATTTTTACAAAACGCCAGTAGCTCATGGACACCAAACAATAAAGAAGTACGTAACTTTAAAACCACCGCCCAAGGCTTTATCAAAGGCAGGCTTAGCTACGAAAAAGGCCTATATTCAGTTGATGGCTTTGCCACATTAGACGATTCCAAAAGCAACATTATTACTCCTGAAAACCTAATCATCCAAAACAATAAACCAAGATATGACACGTACCTATTTATGTATCGTAGAGACTTTGGCCTTTGCCTAAGAGATTATTTTCTTCTAACTGGTTATCCACCTTTACTACCAAAATACGCCTTTGGCATATGGTGGAATAAAAGTGGGGCCTACTCATTTAAAATGATTGCCGACTTACTAGAAAAATTTAAAAAAGCCAAAGTTCCTCTATCAGTAATATTATTAGATGAAAATTGGCATATAAAAGATGAAAACAACCCCTTTAAATTCAAAACCGGCTTTACCTTCAACCGCAAATTATTTCCTGATCCATCCTTTCTAATCAATTACCTAAAAAATGAAAACATCCACCTTGGCTTACAAATTGATCCATCTGAAGGTATTATGCCCCATGAAGATGCCTACGATACTATAGCTAGAAACATAAACCTAATGGAAAAAGTTACCATTCCCTTTAATGTTTACGATCGACTTATACTAACAAATTATTTTACCTACCTAATTGAACCATTAAAAAATATAGGCGTCGACTTCTTTTGGTTAGACTACACAAGACCAACTAGCATTGAAGCTAAAAGAGCCTTAATAAGATATCAATACTTAAATGACAATAAAGAGAAAAGATCACCTTTAATAAGTGAAAACATGTCCTTTGCTTCCCACAATTATGGCATTTTCCACAGTGGCAAAAACTGGGTCTCTTGGGATACCTTAAACGAATTACCATTTTATAATGCCTTGGCAGCTAATAAAGGCCTTTCTTGGTGGAGCCATGACATAGGTGGTTATGAACAAGGCATCGAAGAAGCCGAACTATATGTCCGTTACGTTCAATTTGCCTGTTTTAGCCCCATCTTTCGCTTTGCCTCTAAAGCCGGAAGATATTATAAAAGAGAACCATGGCTTTGGGATGTTAAAACAAGAAGCATAGTTAAAGACTATACCCAACTAAGATACCGCTTTATACCATATTTATACTCTGAAAATTATAAATACCATAAAACCGGTTTGCCTCTTATCCAACCCATATTCTATAGCCACCCTGAAATATATGATGAACCAAAATATAAAAACGAATACCATTTTGGCTCCGAATTATTCATATGCCCAATAACTAGCCGTAAAGACTTCATCATGAATAGGACCATCCACCATATATTCTTACCAGAAGGTATGTGGTATGACTTTAAAACCGGTAAAAAATTCCCTGGCAATAAAAGATACGTAACCTTCTTTAAAGACCAAGATTATCCTGTATTTGCTAAAAAAGGATCAATCATCGTTTTACAAGACTTAAAAGACACATTAAATGATCTATCCATACCTAAGTCACTTGAAATACACATATTCCCAGGCCAAAGTAACATCTATAAATTATTTGAAGATGATGGTATATCCTATAATTATAAAGAAGGCAAATACATAATAACCAACATTGACTATAATTACCTGCAAAATAACTACACCTTAATAATTAGACCAATAGAAGGGGAAAATGGCATCATCCCTGATAAAAGAAACTATAAAATTCGCTTTCGAAATACCAGAAAAGCTGACGATGTTATAGTCTACTTAGAAGACCAAATAATTGAAAAAAATTGCTACGTTGAAGACACCGACTTCATCGTTGAATTAAAAGACATCGATACAACTAAACAACTAACAATTAACTGCAAAGGTAAAGACATTGAAATAGATGCCGTTCGCTTAATAAATGAAGAAATTGACTCCATAATAAATGATCTACCAATCAAAACCAACATGAAAGAACATTTAGCCTCTATCTTACTAGGCGACTTATCATTAACGAAAAAAAGAATCGAACTAAAAAAATTAAAGAAAAAAGGCTTAGATATTCGCTTTATCAAAATGCTTATCCGCGTTTTAGAAGTAGCCTCAGCCATTTAATTAATAAAAAAGATTGAAAAGCCTTATATTTTTTCATATAATACTTAAAAAAAGGAGGCACATTTAATGGAAAAAATTATCTACGACTTATTATCTTTTCTAATTGTCTTTACAGCTATTTTTGCAATTAATTACCTCTGGTCATTAAGAAAAATAAAAAAACATAAAAAAATTGACCTCGTAGATTATGTTACAAATCGCTTCAAACTAGATAGTAAAAAAATCAAAGCCACCAACATGATCTTAATAATTAGCCTCATAAATGCCTTAATAATATCTTTAGCCTACACCGTTATTACCAATCTAAATATTAGCTTTATCTGGCAACTTATGATTGCCTTTATCCTCATATTTGCCCTTATCTATTCTTTATATGAACTATATGGCAGATATCTTATCAAAAAAGGCTATCAAAGAAAGGAGCAAGCATAATGAAAATGAACGAAATTGAACAAAAATGGCAAAAATTTTGGGAAGATAACCACATATTTGAAGCCAAAAACGACAGCAAATTAGAACCATACTACGTATTAGTTGAATTCCCTTATCCATCTGGCTCTGGCCTTCATGTGGGTCACGTTAGAAGCTACACTGCCCAAGATGCCATTGCCCGCTTAAAAAGAATGCAAGGCTATAATGTTTTATACCCAATGGGTTGGGATGCTTTTGGCGCGCCCGCCGAAAGCTATGCCATCAAAAATAACATCCATCCTAAAGAAGCCGTTAAAGAAAACATCAAAAACTTTAAAAAACAAATGAAATCACTAGGCTTTTCTTTTGACTGGACAAGAGAATTTTCTACAACTGATCCCGAATACTACAAATGGACCCAATGGCAATTTTTACAATTTTATAAACACAATATGGCCTATAAAGCCACCGCCAAAGTAAATTGGTGCCCAAATTGTAAAACCGTCCTTTCTAATGAAGATGCCGCCGGCGGCGTATGTGAACGTTGCCAAACAAAAGTAGAGCAAAAAGAAAAATCACAATGGATGCTAAAAATGTCTAGCTATGCCGAAGACTTACTTAAAGGCCTAGATGAAACCAACTTTGCAGATCGTGTAAAATTAGGCCAAATAAATTGGATTGGCAAATCTAAAGGCGTAGAAGTAGACATACCTTTAGTAAAAAAAGGCATGTTCAAAATATTTACAACTTGCATCGAAACCATCTATGGTGTTACCTTTTTTGTCATTGCTCCTGATGGCAAGCTAATTAAAGAATTATGGGATGACATTGAAAACAAAGAAGAAGTAAAATCTTATATTGAAAAAACCAAAAACTTATCTAACATGGCTCGTACCGAACTAAATAAAGAGAAAAAAGGCTGCGAATTAAAAGGCATCATGGCCATTCACCCTTTAACCAAAGAGCATATTAAAGTTTATACTGGCGATTTTGTTTTAGGCGAATATGGCACCGGTGCCGTCATGGCCGTTCCAAGCCACGATGAAAGAGACTTTGAATTTGCTAAATATCATAAACTTCCTATGATCCAAGTAATAGAAGGGCAAGACACCAGTGAAAAAGCCTTTGAAAAACAAGACTACTTAAACAAAAACTGCCGTCTTATTAACTCCCAAGAATTTACCGGTTTAACCGTTGAAGAAGCCAAAGAAAAAATAACCGAAAAATTAGTCAAAGAAAACGTAGCAAGGGTAGTTAATAACTATAAAATGCGTGATTGGATTTTCTCAAGACAACGCTTTTGGGGTGAACCAATTCCTATGATATATTGTGAAAAATGTGGCTGGGTTCCAATGGACGAAAAAGACTTACCACTTCTTCTTCCTGATGTTGTAAACTACGTGCCAACCGAAGATGGGGAAAGTCCATTAGCCAAAATAGATAGCTGGGTAAATACCACTTGCCCAAAATGCAAAGGCAAAGCCAAAAGAGAAACCGATACCATGCCTAACTGGGCTGGCTCATCTTGGTACTTCCTAAGATTTATGGATCCTAAAAACGATAAAGAATTTGCCAGCATGAAAAGCATGAAATACTGGAATAAAGTAAACTGGTATAATGGCGGCATGGAACATACCGCAAGACACCTATTATACGCTAGATTTTGGGTTCAATTTTTGTATAATATTGGCCTCGTCCCCAATAAAGAAATGATCTGGACTAGAGTATCACATGGAATGGTTCTAGGTGCCAATAACGAAAAAATGAGCAAAAGCAAAGGCAATGTTATTAACCCTGATGACATCATCAAAGAATACGGCGCGGATACATTACGGATATATGAAGTTTTTATGGGCGATTATGAACAAGATGTCCCTTGGAGTACTGATTCTTTAAAAGGTTGCAAACGTTTCCTTGACAAAGTAATTCGCCTAAAAGATAAAGTAATAGATAAAGATGAATATAGTAAAGACCTAGAAAACCTAATTCATAAAAGCATAAAAAAAGTGGAAGAAGATACATTAAACATTTCTTACAACACGGCTATTTCGACCCTTATGATTTTAACTAATGCCTATAACGAAAAAGATTATATTACCAAAAAAGACTACCATCTTTTACTAACCCTTTTAAACCCATATGCCCCTCATATAACGGAACAATTAAACGAAGAAATAGGGTATAAACCAATCTGCTTATCACCTTGGCCAAAATATGATGAAGAAAAAACAATCGATCATAACATCACCATTGGTGTACAAGTAAACGGTAAAATTCGTTCTGAAGTTGAAATAACACTAAATGAAAAAGAAGAAACAGTTAAAGAAAAAGTTTTAAAAATTGATAAAATAGCTAAATACCTTGAAAATGGTAAACTAATAAAATTCATCTATGTTTCTAACAAAATAGTTAATTTAATCATCAAATAATTCGACAAAACTTGTCAAAAACTTTACTTGAATTATATGACAATATTTTGTATAGTAAGACACATCAGAAAGGAAAAAACTTTCTGATAATCATATCCTTAATTGTCCTTCTTTTTAAACTAAGATTTTTAATCATGTATAAAAAAAACTACCCTATTACGACACACTTCTAAATACACAATTAAGGATATAACAAAAAGGTAACCAAAAAGTTGCCTTTTTTACTTGCTTGCTAGCTTAATAAGTGCTATAAAATAGAAAAGGAGTTTTATATGACAAAGAAAGAATTTTTAAACGAACTTAAAAATAAATTAAACCTAGACTCGAAAGAAAAAGAAGAAATAATCAAAGAATATGATGCCTTAATAGAAGAAAAAAAGAAAAACCACCTAAGTGAAAAAAAAGCCGTTGCTACCTTTGGCAATGTTGATGAATTAGTTAAAGAACTAGAAAAAACCCGAAAAAAACATAACGATGTCATTTCTAAACTAAGCAAAAATATCATTGATACCATGGAAAAAATATACATTGTTTTCCAAAACAAAACTCCCTTAGAATTATTCAAAATGGCCTTAGAAATATTATTCATTTTCTTCATAATCGGCCTATGCCATATCCCTTTGACTCTCCTAGAAAAATTAGGCAAAGTTATTTTTTACTTTTTATCAAAACCCTTAAATAAAATTTTTTACTTTATCTGGCAAATTGCCTTAGAAACTACCTACCTAGTTTTAAGCATCATCTCCTTTATCAGAATTTTTAAAAGTCGTTACTTAAATACCAAAAATATAAACAATAGCCAAGTAGCCATACCAAGTAACTTAGTTAATATCTTGGTCGTTTTCTTTAAATTTTTAGCTATCATCATTTTATTTATTATAAGTGCTTATCTAATTATCATGGCCATTATTCTTGCCTTATGTATTTACCTTTTAATAAATAAAGTTACTTACTTTGGTTTTTACATAGCCATGTTTTCCTTATTCATATTAGGCACCTTATTTTTTAGATTGCTATATAATTTTGTTATCGACCATCCTCAAAAAAACAATAAAACTTTAGGCATTTTAATTGCCACTTTTATTCTCCTTGGCCTAGGCTGCTTTCTAGCCACTACAGAAGTTGCCCAGACAACATTTTTAAATGAAGCACCTCTAAACGTTAACATGGAAACTTTAAAAGAAGAAATACCATTTACAAACAACTTAACCTTAGTAGGCAATATTAGTAACTTCATAGTAGATGATAATATGAAAAATATCGAAATATCCTATAATTATTTTCCCACCGGAATTAAACTTAAAACCAATTTTATAAAAAAGGACAACGAAGTATATTTAAATTGGCAATTCAATAAATTTAAAATATCTAAAGACTTAATTGACCAAATATTAAATGACCTGCAAGCCAAAAAAATTTATAACTACTACCTAGAACCCCAAATAAACGTCAAATCAAGCGCCAAAATAATTAACTTATTAAAGAAAAATAGACAAAACTATTATCATAACATTAAAGAATATTCCAAATGTAACTTTATCAGAACCTATAAAATTATAGACATCATAAATAATAACGATCAAACTTTTTTAACCATAACAAGCCCCTTAGATGATGATGTCATAACTGTTAAAATAAAAAAAGAATTAATTGAAGATATTACCATAAATAACTATTATGAATTTACCTTTAGCACTTATCAATCTTACATTGACACCGACATTGATGAAATATTTAACGATGCTGATGTAATAAAAATAACTAAAACCGATAAAAAAATAGCAGAGCAAACTCAAGATGCTTCCTGCAGTGTATTTTATTAAGAAAAGGTATAAATTTTCTTTTTTTTGTGATAAACTACTATTAGAGGATGGATAATGATGGAAAATTCAATAAGTATTTTAGAACTATATGGTGAAAACTTAACCCAAAAAGAGTATATCACCGATCCAGCAATTGCTAGAGAAGAAGAAATAAAAGCCTGCATTTTAATATTACTTACCCATGAAAAAAGTGCCTTATTAGTTGGTAAACCAGGAATTGGTAAAACAGCTATTGTGGAAGGCTTAGCATATCGCATCAAAAATAACATGGTCCCTATAGCCCTTCAAGGTTGGGAGATTATTAAACTTCATATTTCTTCCCTTTTAGGCTACATAGATAGTGAAAGCAAAATATCACTTCTTTTAAAAGAATTAAATGCCAAAGAAAAAACTATTCTTTTTATTGATGAAACCCATGTTTTAGTCAATAAAAACACCAACGAAAACTCTGGCATAGACTTTGCTAATCTTCTAAAAGCTGGTTTAGATCGTGGCTCTATTAAAATGATCGGGGCAACAACAACTGAAGAATACGAAACATACATATTAAAAGATCGAGCCTTTTTAAGAAGGTTTCAAAAAGTTGACGTCTTAGAAACCGATAAACCTAATACCGTAAAAATTTTACTTGGAACATTACCTAAAATTGAAAAACAAACGGGCATTACAATAGAATATACTGACTATATAAAAGAAAAATTAATGACCTTCATTGTCGAAATGACTGATGAATATAAAAGAGTCTATGAAGTAGCAAGTAGATATCCTGATATATGCTTAACAATCGTCTCCAATGCCTTTAGCTATGCCATGTATGAAAATGAACATACCGTTAAAATTAAACATTTTTATGCTGCCATATCTAATGCCAAAAACATTTATGAAGATGTAAAAAAGAAAGAAATTGAACGTTTTAAAACCGAATTTAAGGATATGATAATAGAAGAGGGAGGAATATAAATGAATAAATTAAAAGTATTTCAAATTGGCTGTGGCAAAATGAGTAAATACATCATGCGCTACGTATATGAAAAAAATAGTGCCATTGTTGGAGCCGTCGATATAAACGAAGAATTAATAGGTAAAGATATTGGCACGGTAATGGAAACAGACTTAAAAAACATAACCATAAACCATGTATCTAACTTAGAAAAATTATTAATCGAAACCAAACCTGACATTGCGATAATAACTACCCAAAGCACTTTAAACGACATTGAAGATGTCGCAAGAATATCCCTAAAAGCTGGCGTAAATGTCATTACCACTTGTGAAGAGGCCTTTTATCCAGCCAATTCAAACCCCGTCTTATTTAATGAATTAGACATATTAGCCAAAGCAAACAATGTAACAATAACCGGCTGTGGCTATCAAGACATTTTTTGGGGCAGCATGATATGTGATATTGCTTCATCAAGTCATAAAATAACCAAAATAAAAGGCTTATCATCTTATAACGTTGAAGACTATGGCATTGCCTTAGCTAAAGCTCATAAAGTTTCTTTAACCAAAGAAGAATTTGCTAAAGAGTTAGAATATGAAAACAACATGTCAGAAGAAGAAAGAAATAAAAAAATGAAGGAAAAAGAATTCTTTCCAAGCTATATGTGGAATGTAGTAGGGTGGTTAGCTGATAAATTAAACCTACACATTACTAGCATAAAACAAATATGCACACCAATTTTAACCGAAGAAAGCCTTTACTCTAAAACATTAAACATGACCTTAGAAGAAAACATGGTAAGAGGAATGAATGCAACTGTAAAAGCCACAACAAAAGAAAATATCCTCTTTGAAGTTGAATGCATAGGAAAAGTATACACCAAAGACGAAATAGATATCAATGAATGGACAATTTATGGTGAGCCAACAACTACTGTAAAAAATGAAAAACCAGATACCGTAAAACTAACATGTGCTGACATTGTAAACCGCTTAAATGATGTTGTAAAATCAAAACCAGGCTTTATTCCAACCAGTCAAATGGACACCGTAAAATATATTGTTGATCAAAAATGACAATCAAAAATATAAAAAAATGGCAACTTATTGTTCTATTAGTTGGCATTATTTGTTTAAGTACTATTATAGTTATTTTAACAGTTCCACATTTTATGATAAAAGACTTTAAACAAATAGTCTTACTATCATACAAAGAAAAATACGACGAAAAAAATAACATCTGCTATGGTAATTATTTTTCCTGCCATAACGTTGAAATAAAATATGAAGGAAATGTTGATTCAAACCAATTAGGAGAATATAAAGTTTTATATACTTTTTCCTATAAAGACAAAGAAATAGTAAAAGAACAAATTGTAAAAGTAGTGGATAAACAAGCACCAGTATTAGAAATAAAAACCGAAGATTTAAAATATTGCCCCAATGGTAAACTACTGCCGTATGATATATCGGCCATAGATGATTATGATGGTGACATATCAGAACAAATCAAAATTACAGCTGATAAAGAAAAATTAATTTTTAGCATTAAAGATTCATCCGGAAATGAAACCAAAGTCTTTAAAGATGCCAAAAAAATTGATGACGAACCACCTGTAATTACTTTAAATGGTAAAAAAGAAATATACATACCCGTAAATGGTAATTATAACGAAGAAAATGCCCAAGCAACAGACAATTGCGATGAAAATTTAAATATAACCATCGAAAGTAACTTAGACTTAAAAAAAACAGGTCAATACCAAATAACTTACAAAGTCAAAGACTCAGTTGGCCAAGAAGCTCAAACAACAAGAACTATATACGTTTATCAAAACCAAAACTATTCAGAAAATAGCACTAAAAATATATACTTAACCTTTGATGATGGCCCCAGTGCCTACACCGGAAAATTACTTGACATTTTAAAAAAATATAACATTAAAGCTACCTTTTTTGTTACCAATCAAGTAACATCAATTGGCTATGAAGACATGATAACAAGAGCCTACAACGAAGGACATACCATTGGCTTACATAGTTATAGCCACTCTTACAGCCAAATTTATCAAAGCGTGGATGCTTACTTTGCTGACTTAGAAAAAATTCAAAAAAAAGTTGAAGACTTAACCGGTTACAAATCAATGATTGTAAGATTCCCTGGTGGTAGCTCTAATACTATTAGCAAAAATTATGATGGTCAAACCCATATCATGACCAATCTTTCCAAAGCCCTGCAAGCCAAAGGCTATCGTTATTTTGATTGGAACGTTTTAAGTGGTGATGCCGGTGAGACAACAAACACCGCCCAAATAGTCAAAAATGTTATAAATTCTTTAGGCAATAATCAAACATACGTAGTCTTACAACATGACACCAAAAACTACAGTGTCAATGCAGTTGAACAAATAATTGAATACGGCTTAGCTCACGGCTATACATTTAAAGCTTTATCCCTAACAAGCCCAAGAGTAGAGCATACTATAAAGAATTAATAAAAAAAAGTTCATTACGAACTTAATTTTTTTAATGGGGCGAAATGTGGGGATCGAACCCACGCATGCCAGAGCCACAATCTGGTGTGTTAACCACTTCACCAATTCCGCCATATAAAACATAACTATTGTAACAAAACATTGAAAAAATTGCAAGCATATAATATAATACTACTTAGGAGTTGTTCATATGGTACTAACATTAAAAGGTGATGCATTAAAAATATTTAATGATATTAAAAATTTTTTCATAAATATTTGGCAAAACATTGAAAATTTTTGCTTACAATATGTATCCCAAAGTGTTTTTAATATTTTAATTGGGGCACTTATAGTAATATTAATTTTATTTGTATTACTGGCGGTGATGAACAAAAATGGATAATTTAATTAATAAAATTATTGATGAAAATAAATATCAAAAAATAAATGACAACATCATCTTAACCAAACATCAAATAGACATTTTAAATAAAAACAACATCCCTTTTAATAACCTTCATGATTTAAAAGAATTACTATTCTTACTAGATGATGAAGAAGACGAAGAATTAATGGCTATTGCCGAAGAAATAAGTGACTTTTATTATTATCATTTTACCAATAAATAATTTAAAGAAAGGTTTATATGGATTATAGTTCTTATCTAGTATCTAAAACAATTGCAAAAGAAAAAATTATAAATTTGTTAAAGGCTAATGAAGAATTTTTAAAAAATAACATTAATTTAATTAATGACCACCTTTATACAAATTTTAAATACCATAACAAAAATCATGCTTTAAAAGTTGGCATCTTTGCTTTTCTTCTTGCTAATTTTTATAACTTAGATATAGCAAGCCAAAAAATTTTACTAGATGCCGCGCTTTTACATGACATTGGTCGTGTATCGGATATTTACGATGATAACCATAATTATGTAAGCTCACTAATTGCTAGTGATATCCTAAAAAATCAAGAGTTTTACCAAAATGAAGAGCACTTATTATTAGTAAAAGCCTTAATATACGGTCATAATCAAAACATCTTTGACCAATCCATTTTTACTAATAATAATTTAAAAGCTAAGGGCCAAAATCAGCTTTTCTTAAAAATACTAAAAGATGCGGATACATTAGACCTATTTCGCTTTAAAACCTTTTACTTTAACATTCAAAAATTACATCTTGAAAATTCCCAAAAACTAATTTTCTTTGCCAGTAATATAAACCAATTTTTTTTAAAGGAGGACAATATGGACGATATTATAATAAACATAATTCAAAGCATTAATATACTTTTAAGACAATGCCGTTTTATCCTTACCAAAGATGATTATATTACCCTAAAAAAAATTCAGCTAGAACTTAAAAAAATAACTAATTACTCATATAAAGATATAAGGGACATTGAAAATAAAATATTACCTTATTTTGCTAAAGTTTGGCAAACCAATTTAACTAATGTTAATGAATATCAAGAAGGTATGGACTTTCACTTTGTTGTTACCTCACCAACAACAAGCATCGCAAAATATGACTTTAAAAATAAAGAATTTATCTCAGCATCTTATATAACAGACAAACACATGGGGACATTTAACAAAATTAATTATGGCCTTATTTGTGATATAAATAAAGATAATCTTCTATCCATTTTTCCAAGTGATAGTAATACATTATGTGATAATAACCAAGGAAACATAAGTAAAAAATATTTTTATACTAATACAACAACAAATGGTAGCAAACTTTATAGCAAATCTTATGTTTCGCCTCTTTATCTACCTAATGAAATTGAAAACTTAATGATCAAAGAAAACATTTTAGCAAATAAAGACGTTATAATACAGCCTAATAAAAGCGTTTATAGTGATCTAACACTAGATGCCCAAAAAACCAAAATGCTGGGTGTATTTCTTTTAAAACCATGCTCAAAATCCGATGAAGAAAACGCCAATTTATTAGCAGAAAAATTTAAGTTACCTATGCTTACCATTTCTAAAGATATTTACCTTGCTAAATATTCAATAATTAAAAAGGGTAATCATAAACAATATTATGATTTACAAAACTTAGACACAATTGAATTTTTAATCAAAAACTACGAAGCATGTTTAAATATTTATAGCAATTTAATTATCAACATTATAAATGACTATGTTAGCCTCAAAGATGAAAATGGCAAAATAAAAATAACAATCAATAAAAAGACCAACAAAGCATCCATATACTTAGATAATAACAATCAATACTATGAAATTGACTTTAATAACACTGATAATACTTACTATATAGACAATATTAAAGTGACAAAAAAAGAATTTACCGAAGCTTTACAATCTTTAGATATCTCTAATAAATTAAAATAGGTAAATTTAAATAAAAAAAATGTAAAAAAATTATAAAAAAAAGTTGACAAACAAAAGCAAATCGTTTAGTATATAAACTACCAATTCACTTAAAGGCGAATTGGTGCTAGTATCACACTAGTCAACCCCTTTTTATTCTTTTAGTAGTCATCAACAGATGGCTACTCTTTTTTTATTTTTTTGTATTTTTAAATATTTTTTGATAAAATTAATTTAACAAGGATGATGCATATGGATTTACAAAATTTAAACAAAATAGGTGAGAAAAGTATTACCTATTTATATAAAGCTGGAATATATAATATAGAATCATTACTAACATACTATCCTTATCGTTACGAAATTGAAAAACCAGCCCAATTACCTTATGCAAATAAAGATGAAACCATCAATATTAATGCTACAGTTATTCAAACAAGTAAAGCTACCTATCTAAAAAGAAACTTAAACATTTTAAGAATAAAAGCTGAAGCAAATGGGTTAGTATTTACAATCATCATTTATAATCGTGCCTTTTTAAAACCTAATTTAAAACCCGGCAAACAAATAATTGTAACCGGAAAATTTGATCCTCACAAACGCGTTTTAGTGGCAAGTAATATTCGCTTTGGCATATTAACTAAAACCGAAATTATTCCTATTTATCATAGCATCAAAAACGTTAAACCTTATATGTTAACAAATTGGCTAAATGAAGCTTTAAATGAAGATGTAGTTTTAGATGATTATATCCCCAAAGAATATATAGAAAAATATAACTTCCCATCCAAAAAAGAAGCAATTAAAATTTTACACAAACCAATGAATGAACAAGAAATATATTCAGCCAAAAACCGTCTTATATATGAAGAACTATTTTTATTTTTATTTAAAGTACAATATTTAAAACAACAAAAAAATGATAATGAAGCAATAATAAAAGACATAAACATGGATAAAATAGAAGCTTTTATCAATAATCTACCATTTACTTTAACAAACGATCAAAAAAAAGGAATAGATGCTGGAATTAAAGATTTTACTACCAAAAAAACCATGAATAGATTACTATTAGGTGATGTAGGAAGTGGTAAAACTATTGTTGCCATTGCCTTAATGTATGCAAACTTTCTAGCAGGTTATCAATCGGCTTTCATGGCGCCTACAGAAATATTAGCTAATCAGCATTACAACACAATCATAAAAATTTTGGAAAATTATAATATTAAAATTGAATTATTAATAGGCAGCATGTCTAAAAAAGAAAAAAACAAAGTAATTACCAAAGTAGCAAATAATGAAGTAGACATATTAATTGGTACCCATGCAATATTAAATGAAAACTTAAAGTTCCCTAAATTAGGATTTGTAATAACAGATGAACAACATCGTTTTGGTGTTAACCAGCGTAATATACTGCAACAAAAAGCTATAAAACCGGACGTTTTATTTATGAGTGCCACCCCAATACCTAGAACTTATGCCTTAATGATATATGGTGATATGGATAAAACCTTTATTAAAGAAAAACCACAAGGTAGAAAAGAAGTAATTACCAAAGTCAAAAAAGAAAGTGAATTAAAGGAAGTCTTATATCATGTTTTAGAAGAAATCAAACAAAATCATCAAATATATGTCGTGGCTCCGATGATTTTAGAAAATGAAGAAATGCCCTTAAAAACAGTAGGGATTTTAAAAGAAAAATTTAGTGAAGCTTTTCAACATAAAGTGCCAATTGAAATATTACATGGCAAATTAAAAAATGCTGAAAAAGATGAAATAATGAATAATTTTAAAGAAGGTAAAACTAAAATCTTAATCTCGACAACCGTTATTGAAGTCGGCGTAGATGTTCCAAGTGCATCAACTATAATAATTTTTAATGCGGAACGTTTTGGCCTTGCCACTTTACATCAATTAAGAGGTAGAGTAGGAAGAAGTAACATCCAAAGTTATTGTTATTTAATTTGTAACCAAGATATAAAGCGTTTACAAGTTTTAGAAGAAAGTACCGATGGTTTTTATATCAGTGAAAAGGATTTTGAATTTAGGGGCGAAGGGGACTTATTTGGTGAAAAACAAAGTGGTGATATGACTTTTCAATTAGCTGATCTAAGAAAAGATCAAGATATTTTAAAAAGAGCTTTAGAAGATGTGAAGACATGGATAACAACAAAAGAATATCAAAAAGTGACAAGCTATCAAAAAATTATTGATGAAATGAAATTTAATAATTGACAAATTTATTATTTTATTATATTTTGTATATAGCGTAGCTATAAACGCTACGCTGATTCATGATCACGACCTTTAATGAGAGTGAATCAACAAACCCCCTGAAGAGTCAGCGAAAGCTGGCTCATTTTTGTTTTTTGCTTGAAATTATGGGGCTTTGTAATTTTTGATTTTTATAAAATAATGCTTTCAACTACCAACCAACTACCAAAATCTAGAGAGTGTAAAAAACTTTGTGTAAAGTTACCAATCTATGGTAATAATGATATTAGAGATTGACTATATCAGTCTC
>CANQYR010000003.1 GCA_947628125.1 uncultured Bacilli bacterium | reverse complement strand
CCTTCAAATTGAGGATTAGGATGCTTACAAGAAATAATCATTGCAACTCCCTCTCTTACATCCTCACCAGTCAAACTATCACTACCATCCTTTAACAACTTAGCATTCTTAGCATAATTGTTGATAACCCTAGTTAAAGCCTGCTTAACACCATCCTCATGCGTTCCACCTTCCGGAGTATGAATATTATTAGCAAAAGAATAGATAGAAGGATTATAAGAATCATTATACTGCATCGCTACTTCAATAGCTATATCATCTTCTCTTCCTTCAACATAAACAATATCATCAAATAAAACTTGCTTGTTCTTATTTAACATCTGAACATACTCGATAATTCCCCCATTATAATGAAAAATTTCCTTCTTCTCATCTTCTCTATGATCAATCAAAGTAATCCTAATGCCTTTATTTAAAAAAGCCATTTCCTGCAAACGCTTATACAAAATATCCCACTGATAAACAGTCGTTTCAAACATCAAAGGATCAGCATGAAAAGAAACAGTCGTGCCCGTCCTTTCCTTGCTACACTCGCCAATAACCTTCAAATTACAAGTAGGCTTACCACCATTTTCAAACCGTTGATAAAATTCCTTGCCATCACGATAAACATGCACCTCAAGCCAATCAGACAAAGCATTTACAACACTAGCTCCAACACCATGCAAACCACCAGAAACCTTATAGCCACCGCCACCAAACTTTCCACCAGCATGCAAAACCGTAAAAATCGTCTCAACTGTTGATAACCCCGTCTTAGCATTAGTGCCAGTAGGCATTCCTCTACCATCATCTTTAACCGTAATAACATTACCCTTACCGATTTCTACTTCAATATCATCACAATAACCCGCTAAAGCCTCATCAACAGCATTATCCACAATCTCCCATACCAAATGATGCAAACCAGCTTCGTTTGTATTGCCAATGTACATACCAGGTCTTTTTCTAACAGCCTCTAAACCTTCCAAAACCTGAATATCATTATCATTATAATGTGCTTCATTTTCTTTCATCTAAAAACTCCTCCCTTACAATCTTTCCCGATGCTATTTCAAATTGTTTACCATAATCTAAATTAAGTGACTTAAAAAACTCTAAATTAGTCGTTGTAATAAACGTTTGAACATCCTTTTTCAACATCTTAAAAATATTTTCAATCTTCTCACTATCTAATTCACTAAATAAATCATCTAAAATTAAAATGGGATAAAAACCTAACATTTCCTTTAAAAACGTAAGCTCACACAACTTATAAGCTATAACCGCATTTTTCTGCTGGCCTTCACTACCAAATTCCTTTAAATCATGACCAGATAACTCAAAAACTAAATCATCCGTATGAATACCTAAATTAGTCTTACCAAAAGCCAAATCCTTTTTCAAAGACTCCTTATACATAGCTAATAAATCATTTTTATTTTTCCCAGCAAAAGAAGACTTATATTCCAAACATAAAGGCCCAAGTTGAGTTATATTTTGATAATAAACAGCTAACATATCATTCATCTTTAAAACAAAATTCTTTCGCTCCTCATATATCTTCAAACCCAAATTTATAAGCTTATCATTTAAAATATTTAAATAATTATAATCCTTATTAGCATTAATCATCAACTGCTTCAAATACGAATTGCGTTGCTTTAAAATCTTATTATAATTACTCAAATTTTTTAAATACGATAAACAATACTGTGAAATAGAAATATTTAATAACTTCCTCCTGGTACTTGGAGTATCCTTTATAATCTTCAAATCATCCGGATGAAACAAAACCAAAGGAATCTTCGTAATATAATCACTAAGCTTAGTAACCCTATTTTTATTTACTTGAACCTTCTTTCCATCTTTAGTCAAATAAATACGAAAATTATTAACAAAATCACCTGTTTTTACATCCCCTTCAATCTTACTTAAACTTACACCACTTCGAATTAAAACCTTATCCGAAACACCCCTAAAACTCCTAGTCAAAGCAAGAACATAAATAGCCTCAACCAAATTAGTCTTCCCTGATCCATTTTTTCCATAAAAAATATTTAATCTTGGGTGAAGTTCAATACTTAAATTTTCATAATTACGAAAATGAAGGATTTTTAAAAACAGTAATTGCATCATAATTGCCCCTTAATTTTGTCATATAGAAAAATTATAGGTATATTAATACTCCTATACCTACAAACATTATAACATAAAATTAACCTCTGTTTAAAGACTTTTTTAACCTTTTTTACGAGTTCTTAAAATACTTTCCAACCGTGCCGAACGCATAATCTGATTACTAATAACCTCAAAAGAACAATTAAAAACCAACCGCAAATTATTATTAAAAAGAATAACACACTTATCTAACACCCGATAAAAGTTATTAACATACTTAAAACTAACCCATGAATTCAAACCCTTACGAAGTGAACAAGTCGGAAAAAAAATAATATCCATCGACTCTTCTACAATAATTGGTGGCTTATAATATACACCCATCAAAAACTTAGTTCCTTCCTTACGACCATTTAGACTACTCCCAAAATACTTACAACTTTCATCCATAATAACATTCGCTGAAGAAGTAACATAAAAAGATCTATCCACTTCATAAACTTTCGATAACTCATCACTAATACCAATAACTGCTATAGTATTTTCATTAATTTCATATCTATCCATCCAAACGAACCTCCAAACAAAGAAAAAATTGCCTATAGCATACCACAAACAAAGCAAAAAAAATGTCGAAAAAAAACTTTCTAACCCAAAAATTAGAAAGTTTTTATTGGCAAAATAAGCTGAATAAGTGACTCATCCGTTAAAGACTTAACAATAATCGGTTTAACATCATTATTAAGCATAATAAGTATCTCATCATCCGCTATAGTTTTCAAAGCATCAAGCATATACTTAGCACTAAAAGAAATATCAATATTAGACTTCTCATCCGTATCCACAATCAAAGTTTCCTCAGTCTTACCAATTTCCGAAGCAAAAGAATTAATTATCATCTGCTTATGTTCAATCTTCATCTTAATAATATTTTTATCCTTGCCTTGCGTAAGTAAAGCCGCCCTATCAACTGCTCCGGCAAACATATTCTTATTAACCCTAACTAAAATCTCAAACTCCGTGGGAATTAAATTTGAAGTATTAGGATAAGTACCAGATAAAATGTTTGATTGAAACTTAATATTCTTATAATCAAAGAGCACCCTATTGTTAAACACATGAATATTAATATCATCATCATCCGTTAAAATTTTCTCAAGTTCAATAATATTTCGACCCGGAATAACAATGTTTATATCTTGAGCACTTGCCTCATCTAACTTAATATTTTTCTTAGCTAACCGATAAGAATCAGTTGCTATACACTCCAAAATATCGCCTGTGATCTTAAAATTCACGCCTGTAAGCAAAGGCCTAAGCTCTTGATTAGAAATAGCAAACGAAGTCTGATTAATAATTTCCTTTAACAAAGATGCCTTCATAACAATAGGATCTTTATTAACAATCAACTTAATATTAGGATAATCATCAGGATCTAAACAATTCAAATTATATAAATTAGAATCAGAATAAATCTTAATTTTTAAATGATCAATCATTTCAAAATTAATAACATCAGATGGCATCTTCCTAATAATCTCTAAAATATACTTACTACTTATAATCGCTGTTCCTACATTAGAAATATCCTTAATAAGTGATGCATCAATAAAAGACTCAATCGTAAGTTCACTATCACTAGCAAGTAAAGTTAAACCCTTATTAGTCAAATCAAACTTAATTCCGTTTAAAACTGGAATAACATTTTTAGTCGAAACCCCCTTAATAACATTGTTCAAATTTTCTAATAAAATATTTTTATCAATCGCAAATTTCATTTTCCATCCTTCTTTCTTTCTTTCTTTTTATATAATAATATACTAATATAATTATTAATACTGTTGATATGTTTATAACTTTAAAAATCCCCTATTTACCTTATCAAAATCACTCATTAATAAGTAGATAACTATTAACAATCTAATAAATGTTATCCACATTCATAATAAATTTTTGATTTCTTTTAGCTGTGCACCTAAATTCATATTAGATTTTAAATCTTTTTCAATTCGATTACAAGCATGAATTACCGTTGAATGATCCCTCCCACCAAATTCCAAACCAATACGATTAAAATTTTCATCAGTCAAAGTCTTAGACAAATACATACCAATCATTCGCGGATAAGCAATATTGGCACTTTTTCTTTTCCCTTTCAAATCCTCAATTGTAATTTTGTAATACTGGGCCACTGCTCTTTGTATACTTTCAATACTATCCGTTTTATAAATATTCTTATTAACAAAATCTGCTAAAGCTTCAACAGCAAAATTTAAATCAATTTTCTCCGGAACAATCATCGCTGTATAAGCCATCAGTCGATTGATTGCTCCTTCCAAAAAACGCACATCATTTTGGCAACTATTAGCAATATACTCAATAACATTTTCATCAATTTTCGTTGAAATAGTCATATTTTTCAACTTCTGTTTAATAATTTTACAACGAAGTTCAAAATCAGGTGGATAAATATCAACCGGTAAACCCCACATAAACCGACTTCGAAGCCGCTCCTCCAATAACTTTAAATCATCTGGACTTCTATCCGAACTAATAATAATTTGCTTATTAGCCTGATGCAAAGCATTAAAAGTATGAAAAAACTCTTGCTGAGTCTTCTCGGCTCCAACTAAATACTGAATATCATCAATAATTAACACATCAACATCTCGATACTTCTTCTTAAAATCAGCTACATCATTAACATTATTTTCCTTATTATTAGTATTAGCAATACTTACATAATCATCTTTAAACATCTCACTAGTTGTGTATAACACCTTTTTATGTGAGTTATTAACAATATAATTACCAATCGCGTGCATAAGATGTGTCTTACCAAGACCGCTCTTCCCATATATAAATAACGGATTATGAATTTTTCCGGGTTGTTCAGCCACCGCCATACCCGCTACCTTAGCAAGTCTGTTAGAATCACCAACAATATAATTCTCAAAATTTAAGGTGGGAATCAAATTAGTTTCCCAATCACCACTAGAAATAACTTCATCATCTTTCTCTAAAGTATTAAAAACAATAGGTTCATCAGAAATGCTTATCTCATCTTTAGTCAAATATTCAAATTGATAATTAATATTAGTTAGTTTAAAAAAAGTTTCATCTATTAAAGAATAATAATTATCACTTAAAATTCGCTTATGAATTTCCATTGGTACTTGAATTTGAATTTTATCATTAGTAATAGATATCAATTTTAAATCACTAAACCAAGCGTGATATGAGGCAGAATTGACTTCATTATAAATGCAATCTAAAAACTGTTTCCATAGATTTTTATCAGTCATTTAACCACCCCACTGCTCTAGAAAATCTTCAATTACCATTATTCTAACTCATTTTAAAAAATTAAGAAAGTATATTTTTCTTATCAACTATAAATTCACTAAATATTAACAAGTTATCCACCAAAAATAGTCCTAAAAATAAGTGAAAAAAAGACTTATAAACATTATCAACAAATTTATATACACTATAAAATAACACGTATATAACTTTATCCACCACTAAGTTAATATGTTAATAACTAATAACAAGGCCAATATCCAAAAGAAAAAAATATA
Organism: uncultured Bacilli bacterium; assembly: GCA_947628125.1. Classification (GTDB taxonomy): domain Bacteria; phylum Bacillota_I; class Bacilli_A; order RF39; family UBA660; genus Ventrenecus. The sequence goes on along the minus strand of CANQYR010000003.1, from coordinate 20,807 downwards.
TTTAAGGTGTGGATAAGTATTAACATTTATAAACTATAAAAAAAACTTATCCACAATAACTTTTATTAGCCATTTTAAGTTGACATTTTCCCAAACTTAATATTATAATAGGTAAGACTTAAAAAAAGGAGGGATACTATGGTAGGAACATACCAACCAAATAAAAGAAAAATGAAAAAGAAACATGGTTTTTTTGCTAGAAAAGAAAGTAATATATTAAAAACTAGAAGACAAAAAGGCCGCAAAAGATTATGTAAGTAACCACATTTTTAATGTGGACTTTTTTATAATAAAGGAAAGTGACTTAAATTGAAAAAAAACGAAATGATTAAAAAACATCAAGACTTCAGCGCAATAATTCAAAATCAAAAATATTTAAAAAATCAAAATTTTGTCCTATATAATAAAGAAAGTAAGTTTGATTATCCCCACTTTGGTATTGCCGTTTCCAAAAAATTAGGCAATGCGGTAAATAGAAATTTACTTAAAAGAAGAATGCGAGCCATCTTAGATAAATATAAAAATCAGTTGAGAACAGACCAAGATTATATTATAATAATGAAAGAGAACTCCAAAAAAACATCATATCAAGAATTAGAAAAAAGTTTTGAAGAGTTAATAAGAAAGGAAAAACATGAAAGCAAAAAATAAAGTCCTAAGTATAATTTTAATTGCCATACTATTACTAACTAGTGGTTGTGGGAAAAATGACTATTTAGTTGATAATGAAGGAAGAATGATAACCAATAGTGAAACCGGTCAAAGTGTTAGAAAAGATATATTATGTAAACCGCAAGAAAATTCAGAACTATACAGAATATATGAAGAACATAATGACGAATTAGATGTTAAACTAGAAGACTTACCAACTTGTAAAGATTTTAGCCTAACTACCAATAAATATAAAGGCTTATGGCAACTACTTCTAGTAAGACCCATCGCCCTTGTAATTTTAAAATTTGGCTTTTTAGTTAACAATTTTGGTATATCTGTCATGGTGGTTGGCTTATTAATAAGATTAATAATGTTACCATTATCCCTAAAAAGTATGAGACAATCTCAAACATTACAAAAAGCTCAGCCTGAAATAGCAAGAATTGAAAAAAAATATGCCAATAAAACTGACAATGCATCTATGATGGCCAAAAGCCAAGAAATGATGATGGTTTATCAAAAATATAAAATAAACCCTGTATCCGGTTGCCTAGGTGCTTTACTACAAATTCCTTTATTCTTTGCCTTCTTAGATGCCATAAATAAAGTACCAGCTATCTTTGAAGGATCCTTATTCGGTATGCAACTAGGAACAACACCTTGGAAAGGCATATCTCAAGGCCAATATATCTATATCATATTAATATTCTTAATAATTGTAACTACCTATGCTTCCTTTAAAAATTCCATGAATTCCACCAGTAGTGGCAACGATGAAATGATGAAGCAAATGAGTTTCATGTTTAAATTTATGATTATAAGTATTTCCATTGCCTCATTTAATCTACCAACAGCTATTGCTTTCTACTGGATAGTAACTAACGGCTTTGCCGTCGTTCAAAACTATATAATCAAAAAAATACTAGCCAATGAAAAACATAAGGAACATAAAATTTTTAACATCAAAGTTAAAAATAAAAAAGAAAGAAGGTAGTAAATAATGATTGAAGTAGAAGCAAATACAATACTAGAAGCCTTAGAAAACGCTAAAAATGATTTACAAACCGAAAACATAATATATAAAAAAGAAGAAAGTTCAAATGAAAAACTAGTCAAAATCAAAGCCATCTCTTATCAAAATTTAATCAAAGAGATTGAAAATTTTCTCGGTGACATAGCCGATTACTTAAATATATTAGTAAACTTTGAAACAAACATCAGAGAAGAAAACATCAACATTACCATGTACTCAAATAACAATTCTATCTTAATAGGTAAAAATGGTCAAACATTGAAAGCCTTGGAAGTTCTAATCAAAAATAAAATAAAAATAGAATGGGGCATCTATCCTAAACTAACATTAGATGTTGAAAACTATAAAGAAAAAAGAATAGAATATTTAGAAAGACTAGCAATTAAAATTGCCAAAGAAGTTAGAACATCAAAAGTCGATGCCCAATTAGAAAACATGAATTCCTTTGAAAGAAGAGTAATCCATAATAAATTATCTAATTTTAAAGGCGTTGCCACTGAAAGCGTTGGCGAAGAACCGCAAAGACACATTATAATAAAATCAGTTGACTAAAAATTCATTTTGAATTTTTTTTTTATTTCCCGGGAAATATATAAAATTGGACATTTAAAAAGAACAATGCTATAATACCAAAAAGTTAAGGAGGAAAAAAAATGGAAGATACAATTGCTGCCATCGCTACCAATAACATAGGAATAGGGGCCATAAATATTATTCGAATAAGTGGTAATGAGGCTTTAAAAATAATTCAAAAAATTTTTTCTAATAAAAAAATCAGTCAAGCCAAAAGCCATACCATCCACTATGGCTACATTATGGATAACGATCAAAAAATTGATGAAGTTTTAGTAACCATCATGAAAGCGCCTAAAACCTATACCAAAGAAGATGTAGTAGAAATTAATTGCCACGGTGGCTTTGAAGTAACCAGAAAAATCCTTAGCCTTATCTTAAAACAAAATGCTAGATTAGCCGAAAAAGGGGAATTTACCAAAAGAGCTTTTTTAAATGGCCGCATCAATCTGTTAGAAGCCGAAGCCGTTGAAGACTTACTAGAATCCTCAACATCAAACCAATCAACCTTAGCCATGAATCATTTAACTGGTAAAACTACCGAATTAATAAACTCCTTAAGAGACCAAATGGCCGCTCTCTTAGCTAATATTGAGGTTAATATCGACTACCCTGAATACATTGATGAATTAGTAATAACCAAAGCAAATATTACCCCTGTTCTAACAAGTATTAAAACCAAACTAGAACAAATAATAAAAGAAGCTCAAAATGGTCAAATAATAAAAAACGGCTTAAAAGTAGCCATAATAGGTAAACCAAATGTCGGCAAAAGTAGTTTACTAAATGCCTTACTAGAAGAAGAAAAAGCTATCGTCACCGACATATCCGGTACAACAAGAGACGTCATCGAAGGCTCAATAATCTACCAAGGAATAATAATTAACTTCCTAGACACCGCTGGAATTAGAAAAACAACAGATAAAGTTGAAAAAATAGGCGTTGAAAAAAGTAAAACGATAATGAACCAAGCTGACTTAATAATATTAGTATTAAACCAAAATGAAAAACTAACAACCGAAGAGGAAGAACTAATAAAAAATATTGGCAATAAAAAAGCTATCATCTTTTTAAATAAACAAGATTTGCCAACCAAAATAGAAAATTTATCTACTAATTTACCAATAATATTGGGAAGTGCTAAAATAAAAAAAGGCATTGAAGAACTAAAAGATAATATCATTAGCCAATTTAATTTACAAAATATTGAAAATAAAAATTTAACTTACCTAACTAATATTAGACAAATAAGCTTAGCTAAAGAAGCCTTACAACTAATTAATCAAGCCATAAATGCTAATAAAAAAGATATACCAATTGACATGGTCAGCATCGACATAAAAAATGCTTGGGAATGTCTTGGCAAAATAATCGGTCAATATTACGAAGAAGAATTAATTGACAACATCTTTTCCCGTTTTTGTTTAGGAAAATAAAAAGGAGGTACATATGAAATACGATGTAATAGTAGTAGGTGGGGGACACGCTGGTATTGAAGCAGCCCACATGACCGCCTTTAAAGGTCATAAAACCATACTAATAACCATGAACATTAAAAACATTGGCGACATGCCCTGTAATCCATCCATTGGTGGTACAGCTAAAGGTATAATAGTAAGAGAAATAGATGCCCTAGGTGGACTTATGGGTAAAATCGCTGACAAATCTCATTTTCAAATCAAAATGCTAAACAATTCTAAAGGCCCAGCCGTTCGTTCTTTAAGATGCCAAGCTGATAAAATAACATATCCTAAAAATATGCTAGAAGCCTTAAGAAATCAAAAAAATCTTACCATAAAAGAAGGTAAAGTAGAAAACCTATTAATAAAAAATAATCAAGTTGAAGGTGTTTCTTTAGAAACTAATGAAGAAATAAAAGGGGATATAGTAATTCTTACAACCGGAACATATCTAAAAGCCAACGTCCTAATTGGCAGCGAAAGCAAAAAACAAGGACCCCATGGTGAAGATCGAAGTAACCATTTAAGTGATAATCTAAAAAAATTAGGCTTTGATATTCAACGCTTAAAAACTGGAACTCCACCTAGAATAAAAGCCTCATCCATCGATTTTTCTAAAATGCAAGAAGAAAAAGGGGACAATCAACTTTGGACATTTTCCTTTGATGAAAAACCAATATATGACATAAATAACCAGCAAAAATGTTACTTGTTATACACTAATCAAAAAACTCATGAAATAATAATGAATAACTTAAACAAATCTGCTATGTATGGTGGCTATGTCACTGGCGTTGGTCCTAGATATTGTCCTAGCATCGAAGATAAATTAGTAAGGTTTAAAGATAAAGAAAGACACCAACTTTTCTTAGAACCCGAAAGCCTATACTATGATGAATGGTATCTGCAAGGATTTTCCACATCCATGCCTAAAGATGTACAAACGCAAATGGTCCACTCATTACAAGGATTAGAAAACGCCCAAATAACTAAATATGCTTATGCAATTGAATATGATGCCATAAATCCTTTACAAATGAAACCAACCTTAGAATCCAAAATCATTGCTAATTTATACACCGCTGGCCAAATAAATGGAACAAGTGGCTATGAAGAAGCCGCATCTCAAGGCCTCATCGCCGGCATTAACGCCTCTTTAAAATTAGAAAACCAAGAACCATTAATATTAAAAAGAAATGAAGCCTACATAGGTGTCTTAATTGATGATCTTGTAACCAAAGGCACCAAAGAACCATATCGTATGCTAACATCAAGAGCGGAATACCGCTTGCTTCTTCGTCATGATAATGCTGATCTAAGACTAAGAAACATTGCCTGGCAAGTTAAAAGCATTACCAAAGAGCAATACCAAAACTATCAAAATAAATTACAAAAATTAAATGAATGTCAAAAGTATTTACAAACAACCAAACTAAACCTTACCAAAGAAATAAAAAATACTCTAAAAGAATTTAACATCACCATCAATAAAAACCAACAAAGTCTCTATGAGCTTTTAAAAAGGCCTGAAATAACTACTGACCTTTTACCAAAAATAATAAATATTCCTTATAATAATGAAATACTAGAAGAAATAGAAATCCAAATCAAATATGAAGGCTATTTAAATAAAACAATTAAAGAAGTTGAAAAAAAAGCCAAATTAGACGAAAAACAAATCCCCGAAGATATTGACTACACCAAAATTAAAAACCTTGCTAGCGAAGCAAGACAAAAACTAGAACAAATAAGACCAATATCCATCGGGCAAGCATCAAGAATAAGCGGTGTAAATCCAAGCGACATATCAATACTAATTATTTATTTAAAGAAAGAGTATGGTAAAAATGAACCTAGATCAATTTAAAACTGAATTAAAAAAACTAAATATAAAATTAAGTCCTTACCAGCTAGAGCAATTAAACATCTATTGTGACTTCCTTTTAGAATATAATAAACATACCAATCTAACCGCGATCAAAAATAAAAATGATGTTTTTTTAAAACACTTCTTTGATTGCTTAACAATATTGCCATTAATAGAAAATAATAAAACTTTGCTAGATATTGGCACAGGTGCTGGTTTTCCTGGGTTAGTCTTAGCTATATTCATGCCTAACTTAAAAGTAACTCTTTTAGATTCAAACAACAAAAAAATAAATTTTTTAAGCCAATGTCTTCAAAAATTAAACATCACAAATGTAAAACTAATTAACGAAAGAGCTGAAAAATACACCAAAGATAATCGTGAGCAATACGACTATATCACATCAAGAGCTGTAGCAAACCTTTCCATACTATTAGAATTAGGTGTGCCAGCTCTTAAAATAAATGGCCACTTCATTGCCATGAAAGGAAACGCAAATGAAGAACTAGAACAAGCCAAAACGGCCATGCAAAAATTAAATGTCAAATTAGAAACAATTAAAAATTTTAACTTACCAAATAATGAAGGTCAAAGAACTATTTTAAACTTTATTAAAATGGCCCCAACTTCATTAACATATCCAAGATCATATGACAAAATTAAGAAAAAAAATTTATAAACCTCATCAAAAAGCAGTTGCTTAAATATTAAAAAATTGATAGAATGATAAGTAGAAGAAAAGGGCATAAAGGGGCTGATTTTGTGAAAACCGAAGAAAATATAAAACAAATATTAATTGAAGATATAATACCTAATCGCTTTCAACCAAGATTATCATTTGATGAAGAAGGCCTAAAAGAACTATCTGAATCAATAAAACAACACGGAATTATTCAGCCACTAGTCTTAAGAAGATTAGGAAACAAATACGAAATAATTGCTGGTGAAAGAAGATATAAAGCCTCAGTCATGGCCGGCTTAAAAACCGTTCCCGCCATCATATCTGATATAGACGATAACCAAAGTGCTGAAATAGCCTTAGTTGAAAACATCCAACGTCGTAACCTAACCTCAATCGAAGAAGCCAAATCTTATAAAAATCTCTTAGATAGGGGATATCTAACTCAAGAACAATTAGCCCAAAAAATGGGAGTTAACCAAAGTACAATTTCTAATAAACTAAGACTATTAAACTTATCGCCTGAAGTCCAAGATGCCTTATTACAAGAAAAAATAAGTGAAAGACATGCAAGAAGCTTACTAGCTATTCCTAAAGAAGAACAATCAGAATGGCTAAAAAAGATAATATCTAAAAGAATGACTGTAAGACAACTTGACTTAGAAATAAAAAAAGCGAAAGGAGAAACACCTAAAGAAATGCCACAAATAAATGAACAAGAAACCAATAATGAGAATTTATTAGATATCCTTAAGGAAGAACCACAAGAAGAAAAACCAAAACCAGTTAATAAATTTTTTAACTTTTTAGAAGATGAAGCTGCTAACATGAATATGGAAACAACACAAGAAGAAGAACCAACATTTAAAGTTCAAAATAATGAAATAGAAACATTAAGTGACATGGACATTGAAGAAACACCAATTGATACCATAAGTCCATTCTTGCAAACTAATGATGTGGATAGTTTTAATAACAAAATCGAAGAAATAAAGCCAAATCCTAGTGAAGAAATAATCGATCCTTTAGATTCTGTAATAAAATTAAGTCCTGATTATGAAAACATCCAAAAAGAACAATCTGGCTTAAATTTAAAAAATGCTATCAATAACGTAAGAGAAATGTCCGAAAGCTTAAAAACGAAAGGCTTCAATTTACAAACCGAAGAATTAGACTTAGAAAATACCTATCAAATAATTATTACAATTCAAAAATAAAAAAATCACCAAACATGATTTTTTTTTATAAATATTTAGTTAATTTACTAATAGACTTCTCTTGAAACTTCAAAAACTTCTTGGCCATTTTTAAAGCCTTTTTATCATCACTCTTTTTAAACTGACTTATATATTTTTCCATATTTAAACATCCCATAGCTAAACCCTGAATTACCATATAAGCCATACTAGAATCACTATTATCATACCTAACTTCTCTTATAATACCAGTTTTAACGCCCATTTTGCCAATTTTACTCGCGGGTTTTAACTCACTTTGAATTATATCTTTAATTTCTGCTGCGACCCTTTCATAACCAGTTAAAATTTCTTCAATCACGCCCTTAATCTTATTGTCACGATCCTTTAACCTATCCAAAAGCATATGAAGCGTATAAACACCCATATCACAATCTTTTAAAATAAGTTCATATAACTTAATATTCATAAAATACATCCTTTCTCATAACTACTCTAAATTATTAACTAACTCCGTACCTTTAACATAATAAAACAACACATTATGCAAACTAGATAAATCATTATCACCCGAAATAGCATCTTTCACAACACCCACAACATTAGAAGGAACATCATACCACTCATCATCCTTTAAATAATTTTCCATCGTTGAAAGCCAAATTTCCTTACCATATAAACTAGCTGTGTAATCAACATCCTTTGCCTCATCATTACCAACCCAAACCAGCATCAATAAAGAAGGCGTATAACCAACACTCCAAGAATCCGTATTAGTTGTTCCCGTTTTAAGTGCATACTTTCTGCTCATCCTACTAGCCAAAGACAAAGCCGTAGGCGTCGTATAATCATTAAAAGCTGCATTTGAAGTACTAGTTAACATCTCATTTAAAATAAAAACATCATTACTATTTAAAACATAATCATGCTCACTTTTTCTCTCAAACAAAACATTTCCATCCAGATCTTCAACTTTTCGAATAAAAAACAAATCCATTTGATCCCCACCATTAGCTAAAGTTTGATACCCCTGGGCAAAATCAAGCATATTAAGCTCCGTAGTTCCTAAAGCAAGACTAGGATTAGCGGGTAATTCCTCTTTAATTCCACAACGATTTGCCACATTTCCTAACGTATCCATCCCTAAAAATAAATGCGTTTTAACGGCATATATATTATCAGAATAAGCAATAGCCGAAGCCATAGTAATATCCTTATTACCATAAATATCATTATAATTATGCGGTGCATAAGTTTTATCATTATCATAATGAAATGTCGTCTCTTCACTTTTAAAAACCGAAGATGAAACCAAACCATTTTCTAAAGCCGCATAATACAAAAATGGTTTCATTGTACTACCAACTTGCCTTTTAGCCATTAAAGCTCTGTTATACTGACTCTTTGCATAATTTAAACCGCCCGTTAAAGCAATTACCCCGCCACTTTTAGGATCAACCATTACACTTGCAACTTGTAACTCTTCTTGATTACCCATCTGCTTTAAAATAGCTTCCTCCATCTTTTGTTCCGCTTCCATATCAAAAGCTGTATAAATTTTTAAACCGCCCGATTCCATCAAAGACTTAGGAACTTCCTTAATATTTTCCAACTCATTTAAAACCGCATTTTGATAATACAAAATCATCTGACTATTATTTTGCTTACGCTTACCATAAATGGGAATCTTATTTAAAAACAAAGAATCATACTCCTCTTTTGTAATATACCCATTTTTAACCATCGTTGACGCGACAATCTTTGCTCGTTCTATACACAAATCATAATTACTAACTGGATTATAATTACTAGGATTTTTCGGAATACCTGCCAGCATAATAGCTTCCTCTAAAGACAAATCCTTACTACTTTTATTAAAATAATACTGACTAGCATCTTCAATCCCATAATTACCTTCACCATAATTAATCGTATTTAAATACCCCTCTAAAATACTATCCTTACTATAATGCACCTCCAATTCAATCGTTAAAAAAGCTTCCTCCAACTTCCTACTCCACGTTTGATCAAAAGTCAAATACATATTCTTTATATACTGCTGACTAATAGTCGAAGCTCCTTCCACAATTCCATGATTTTTAATAAGCAAATAAAAACCCTTTAAAATCCTTAAATAATCAAACCCATGATGGGAATAAAAATTTTTATCCTCGACACTTATCACGGCATTTTTCAAATTAGAAGAAATATCATCAAGACTAATCCAATCACTAGACCCTGAACCTTGATATATTAAATTATCATTCTTATCATAAATAAATACCTTCCCTAAATTTGTTAACTCTAACTTTGGTGAAAAAAAAGCATACACATAAATTCCCAAATAAATAACTATAAAAGATAAAAAAATAAAAATTGAAAATCGCAAAAAAAATGATAATTTCTTCATACCTTTCACCTTACTATAGTATGGATCATTAAAAAGAAAGTATACAAAAATTAATCATTATCCTCCGTAACAATACTCTTAGGATGTGGTTTTCTAACATCGGTACGATATAAAATATAATCAGTACTAGTCTGATAAAAATCGGCAATCTTCCTAAGCATTTCTTCCGAAAGAAAAGTTTTACCAGTTTCAATATAACTATAATTACGTTGTGTAATATTAAGAGCCTTAGCAATATCTTTTTGTAAAATATCTCGATCCTCACGCAGTTCTTTCAGACGATTCATTACCATCACCTCATTTTTTTTAACATAATTATTATAACCAAAAAAAGCCGAAAATCATCTAATAAGACAATAATTGTCTATGATTTTTTAAAGTCAAAAACCAAATCACTAAAAAAATAATTGCAATTTAATAGGGATTATGATATATTGAACCGGAAAAAGAAAGGAAAAATATGAACAATTTAGCAACCCTTTACCTAAAAAGTGGGGAAAACCTTTTAATAAATGAAAAAATAGAAATAACAAAAGAAGAAGAGCAAATAACATTTGTTCACAATAATATCAAAAACACCATCGACACTTTAAATAAAAAATTCATAAGAGAAGATGCTGAACAAATATTTTGCCTTGACATCGCAGCTTTAAAATGTACATTCTTATTAAAAAAAGAAAACTATACACTTGATATATTAGTTGAAAAAGCCACAATAAACCAAACAATAAATGAAGTAACAATCAATTACTTTATTGAAACCGATGATGAAGCCAAAACCTTAAAAATAATTTATTAATAGAAAGGAAAAGAAAATGCAAGCCATAAAACAAATAGTTGAAAAAGCCTTAAAAAATTTAAATTATGAAGTCAAAAACATTGAAATAATCAAATCCAATCGTCCTGATTTGTGTGACTATCAATATGATGGAGCCTTTAGTATTTCAAAAATTATGCACCAAAATCCCTATGATATAGGCTGTAAAATCGTCGAAGAAATACAAAAAGACCCAGAAAGTGAACATCTATTTGCAAAAATAGAATGTCTAAAACCCGGCTTTGTTAATTTTACCATTTCCAATATCTACATCAATGAAACTTTAAACTTAATGATCAAAAAAGATAAATTCAACATCACCATGCCTAAAAAAGAAACCATCATCATCGATTATGGTGGAGCAAATGTTGCCAAACCCTTACATGTTGGCCACTTAAGACCAGCCATTGTCGGTGAATCAATCAAAAGAATATTAAAATACATGAACCAAAATGTTATAGCAGATGTCCATCTAGGTGATTATGGCTTGCAAATTGGTCAAGTAATATATGGCTTAAAAAAAGAAAACATAGATATTGAAGATCTTGATATTAAAACCCTTGATAGAATATATCCTTTATATAGTAAACAATCCAAAGAAAATGAAGAAATAAAACAAAAATGTGCTGACATAACCAAACAACTTCAAGAAAATAATCCCGAATATCAAAAATACTTCCAAAAAATACTTGCCATATCTAAACAAGACATCAAAGATAACTACGACTATTTAGATGTATCCTTTGATCTATGGCTAGGCGAATCAGATGCCTATAAAATAATACCTACTTTAACCCAAAAACTAATAGATCAAAACCTTTTAAAAGAAAGTGAAAATGCACTCGTTATTTTTGTCCAAGAAAAAACTGATAAAAAAGAACTACCGCCATTAATATATCAAAAAAGTAACAAAGCCTATCTATATGGCACGACTGATCTAGCAACCATCTATGATCGCAAGCAAAAATATCACCCTAATAAAATTCTCTATGTGGCGGATCAAAGACAGAGCCTTCATTTTACCCAAGTCTTTCGGGCTGCCAAAAAACTAAAGGAAACCCAAAATATAGAATGTGAATTCTTAGGAATAGGAACCATTAATGGCCAAGATAATAAACCATACAAAACTAGAGAAGGAAATACCCCCAAACTAAAAGAACTATTTCAAGAAACCAAAGAAACATTTAAAAATCAAAAAGAAGAAAATTTAAACATTTCATCTAATGATCTTGATATTATAACGAATTCAATCATCAAATACGCTGACTTACAAAATAACCGCGAAAAAGAATACATATTTGACAGTCAAAAATTTTCAGAAGTAATAGGTAAAACCGGACCATACATCCTATATACCTACCTAAGAAACAAAAAAATTTGCCAAAATCACTCTCTAGCGGTAGACAACTTAAATGAAACAATATATAATATACACGATCGTGAGCTAAGAGCCAAAATAATTGAACTTGATGCCACAATGAATTATGCCTTTAAAACTAGGCTACCAAGCGTCATTGCTAATTATTTATATGAATTATGTTGCATATTAAATACATTTTATGAAAATAATCATATTAATAATTTAGAAGATGAAAGAAAAAAACAAGATTGGGTGACATTAATTAGCTTAACAACGAACATAATTGAAACCTTGTTAAACCTATTAATAATCAAAATCCCAACCAAAATGTAAGGAGAATAAAAAATGAAAAAATTAATTGACTACACAAAAGAAGAACTTGAATTAATGGACTATGATGACATCGCTTACTTAATATTAGAAGACAAACCTAAAAAAATGAAAACTAATGACTTATTTAAAAAAGTTTGTGAATTACTAAATTTAAGTGAAGAAGATTATATACAAAGCTTACCAGACTTTTTTGAATTACTAACAACTGATAAAAGATTTATTCAATTATCAAATGGTTTTTGGGATTTAAAAACTAGACATAGTGAAAAAATGGTCATTGAAGAAGACGAAGAAGACCTAGAAGAATTACCCGAAGAAAATGAACAAGATTCTGAAAATGAAGAAGAAGAGGACTACTTTGATGAAGAAACTGATGACGATGACGATGATGACTTAAAAGACCTAGTCGTAATAGATGATGACGATGAAGAAAACCTATAAAAGATAGGAGAAAAAAATGAAAGAAAGATTGGAAAGTATCAAAAAACGTTACGAAGAAATAGCAAACGAACTAATGGATCCTAAAATAACCGAAGACTTTAATAAACTAAAAAGCTTATCAAAAGAACAAAGTGATCTAAAAGAAATCGTTGATAAATACGAAGAATTAGAAAAATGTGAAACTAACATCAAAGAAGCCAAATCCTTATTAGAAGATGAAGAACTAAAAGACATGGCCCAAAGTGAAATAACAAATAATGAAAATGCTAAAGAAGAAATAATCAAAGAACTAGAAATAATGCTTGTTCCCAAAGATGAAAACGACGGCAAAAACGTCATAATGGAAATAAGAGGTGCCGCTGGGGGAGACGAAGCCAATATCTTTGCCGGTGATCTTTTAAGAATGTACACATACTATGCAGAAAAAAATGGTTGGAAACTGGAAATTGATCATCAAGTAGAAGGTGCAAGTGGGGGCTTTTCCATCGTTGAATGTACCATCAAAGGGGAAAATGTTTACTCAAAATTAAAATACGAAAGTGGAGCCCATCGTGTGCAAAGAGTACCTCAAACCGAAACCCAAGGTAGAGTCCATACCTCAACAGCTACCGTTTTAGTTATGCCCGAAATCGATGACATTGATATCGACATCAAAGAAAGTGATCTAAAAATTGATGTATATCATTCCAGTGGAGCAGGGGGCCAATCGGTTAACACCTCAAACTCCGCCGTTCGAATAACCCATTTACCAACTAACACAGTTGTTACCTGTCAAAATGAACGTAGTCAATTAAAAAATAAAGATAAAGCTATGAAATTATTAGCTATCAAACTATATGATAAACTACAACAAGAGCAAGAACAAGAAATAGGTAGTGAACGTAAAATAAAAGTTGGTACCGGTGATCGCTCTGAGAAAATAAGAACCTATAACTATCCTCAAAACCGTGTAACTGACCATCGCATTGGCTTTTCCGTTATGAACCTAGATAAAGTTATGGACGGCGATTTAAAACCAATAATTGATGCCTTAATCACCGAAGATTTAAAAAGAAAATTAGAAAAAGGTCAATAGACCTATTTTTTATTGAAAGAAAGATGATAAAAATGGAAATATCAAAAGCTGATATGCTTGAATTAAAAAAGAAAAACATTAACTTTGAAAAGGCCTTTAAAAAATTAAACCAAAACTATCCCATTCAATACATAATTGGCGACGTGGATTTTTTAAATACTAAAATAAAAGTTGATGAAAGAGCTTTAATACCCCGTTACGAAACGGAATTTTTAGTAGATAAAACCTTAAAAAAACTAAAACAATTAGCCCTTACCAAACCCAAAATCCTTGATCTAGGAACTGGAAGTGGGTGCATCGCCATCGCCCTTAAAAAAAATTATGACTGTGAAGTAACGGCCGTAGATATTTCCAAACAAGCTATTTCTTTAGCCCAAACAAATGCCACTTTAAATAAAACCAAAATCACCTTTCTTAAACAATCCATGCTCAAAACTAGTTACAAAAACTATGATATCATAATTAGTAACCCGCCATACGTTTCCAAAAAAGAAGAAGTAGGAAAAGAAGTTAAATACGAACCAGAAAATGCCATCTTTGCTAAAGAAGATGGACTATACTATTACAAACGCATATTAAATAAAATCGCCAAACTAAAACAAAAACCATTATTAATCATCTTTGAAATAGGCTCTAACCAAAAACAAGAATTAACAAACTATATTTTAAAAGTGTTACCTAATTACAAATACGAATTTACCAAAGACCTAAGTAATAAAGATAGATACTTATTTTTAGAATGTATAAAAAAATAACAACCTTCCCATAAATAAAATAGGTGATAAATTTGAAAAAAATTATTCCAATTTTATTTATAATCTTCATGTTTTACTTTCTTACAAATGAACAAGAAATACTAATCCCTAAAGATGCTATAAGGTTTAGAATAATTGCAAACAGTAATAAAATAAAAGACCAAGAATTAAAACTAAAAGTCAAAAGCTCTTTAGAAGAAGACTTAAATACCATCATGCAAAATGCTAAAACTAGTAGTGAGGCCAAACAATTGTTAAAAAATGCCTTACCAACCATTCGGAAAAAAGTATCCCAATATACAAGTGATAATAAAGTCGAACTAGGTCAAAACTACTTTCCTGAAAAAAAATATCATGGCTTAACTTATGAAGAAGGAACATACGACTCATTAGTCATAACCCTAGGCCAAGGAAATGGTGAAAACTGGTGGTGTGTAATGTTTCCCCCTTTATGTTTACTAGAAGCCAAAAACAATAACAGTAGTGATGTCGAATATAAATTATTAATTAAAGAAATACTAGATAAATATCAATCATGAAATAAATAGTGGCTCATATAATTTTATATGACACAGATAATTTCATGTTTTTTTATTGCCATCGCGTTAAGCATGGATACCTTTTCTCTTTCCCTAAGCATCGGCACCTACAGTGTTTCCAAAAAAAACTGCCTCCAATTAAGCACAATAGTTGGAATAATGCACTTTATAATGCCCTTTTTAGGTAACATCATCGGTAGTGGTTTAATCACTTTTTTCTCATTAAATGCCAACAAACTATTAGGTGGGATATTACTTTTTTTAGCCATCAACCTTTTAACTAACATCTTAAAAAACGAACAAATAACAAATGACTTTTCCTTCTTAGGCATGCTTATTTTTGCCTTTGGAGTATCCTTAGATGCTTTCTCAACTGGCCTTGGTCTAACAGCTATAACCAACAACAAAATATTAGCCATGACCATATTTTCCCTAACAAGCTTTACCTTTACTTTAATGGGCTTAAAAATTGGCAGCTTAGCCTCCAAATACTTAGGAAAAAAAGCCCAAATAATGGGAGTAATCCTTCTTATAATATTAGGCTTATATCATCTTTTTTTATAAAGCAGTCTTCTTAATTAACTTTGCATGCAAGACAACTTTTTCATTATCATTATAACAAGTTGATAAAGTTAAAATAATATCATCTTTAGAAACATTCGTTTTAAAATTTGCATTACTTCTTTTTAAAAGCATCTGTGTAAAAGAAGTAAATTCCTCGTCTGAAGAAAATTTTGTTTGGATATAATCATTAGTATTTAATATACGATAAACACTAAAAACCTGCCATAAAGTATTTAATTTTTCCGTTGATACTTGTATCACATAATTATTAGTATCCGAAAACCAATCACTATTTAAAATATTTTTTAAACTCCCAAACATTGTATTATTGGCCCTTCCATGCGCGTATATAATATTATTCTTATCACTTAAATTAGCATTATTTCGATAATCTAAAAACACCCAACCTCCACCATTATACTGCTTATAAAAATCATGCGTTAAATAATACTTATTATCTTTACTTTTAACAAAAGGATAATTAATATTTGTCCCCTTAACATTTAGCCAACCAACCGTATCTTCATTATCCTTTTTTAAAGACTCGATATCAACATCCATTAAACTCGTTTTAATAAAACCCCAATAAGGATCATCATCCAAAATATCTTCCTCATTTTGAACAATAGTTACACCAGATTCTTCCTCTTGTGTAATGATAACTTTATCGTTTATTTCTTGCATAATTTGGGAACTTTTAGAATTATCCATAAACCAGCTAACAACTTTTATCCCAAAATAAATAGTGCAACCAAAGAAAACAATTATAATGCCAATTAAAACTAAATTTTTCTTTTTTAAATGGTACTTTTTTTTCTTTAGATCCTTGTTTTTCATCTAAAATCACATCCAATAATATACTAACATTAAAAAAGAAATGTGGCAAATCTTTTCTCTTGCTAAATACTAAAAAAAGTGATATCCTTAATTAAAAGAAAGGATAAATTAAAATGAAAAAAACAAATTCACTAAAAAAAGCATTACTATTAACGACATTTGCTATTCCATTTATGACTGTTAGGGCTACTTCATATGTTGCTAATGATTGGGATGTATACAAAAACAGAACCAAAGAACAAATTCAAGAGCAATATAATAAAGCTCAAGAAACAAATAGTTATGTAAATGGCAAGACAGACACTTATTATAAAGTAAAACCTGTTACTGCCGCGCCTTATGCAGCTGGAGAATTAACAGCAGACACTCATAATGCTATGAGTAAAATGGTCAATTACTATCGTTGGTTAGTTGGTGTAAGTCCACTTAAAGCAAATTCTACTCATCGTGATGACTTACAAGCTGGTGCCTTAGTAAGAATCAAATTAGATAACTTTGCACATTTCTTAACTGATGATCAAAAACCAGAAAACATGACTGAAGAACTATGGCAATTAGGAAAAAATGCTGATCATAACATTATTGCCTGGGGTTATACACCAACAGGATCTATTACTGGTTGGTTAGATGAAGGTTATAATTTAAGTGAAAAAACTTTTGATACTACTGGTCATCGTCAAGCAATTATTGGTCCAAATGTATCTAAACTTCAATTTGGTTATGTATCACCAACGGCTATGGGTGATATAGTTGAAAGCAAAAATACTAGTGATCTTGCTTATACAGCTTTCCCTGTACCAGGTTATATGCCAAATAATATCTTAAATGATAACACATCAGCTTGGAACCTTGTTTTAAATTCTAACAAACTAACTTATTCTGATGCTAAAGACATAACTGTTAGAGTTACTAATTTAAAAGATAATAGTACATATGACTGCACAGTAGCTAATGGTAAACTACAAGTAAACTCTAATGAATTAGTATTTGTTCAACCTTCTGTTGAAGCGTATCAATATGGTGATAATGATTCTTATAAAGTTGAAGTTCTTGGTTTAACTGAAAAAGATGCGAAAGCAAAAGCAGCTACTACAGTTGAATATACTGTTAACTTCTTCGATGTCGAAGCTGACTTAACTGACAAAACAGCTGAGGATAAAAAAGAAGAAGATAAAAAAGAACCAGAAAAAGATGTAACAAATACAAATAATAATAGTAATACTTCTAATGAAACTAAACCAGCTGAGAGTACTGCTAATACTAAAAATCCAACTAATGAGGAAGAAAATCCAGCAACAAGCGATCCAATAGTAACATCTGCTGCATTATTTATTGTCAGTATTGGAGGCGCCTTTGTTACATACAAAATTCTAAAAAAAGAAAATTAGAAATTTGACTTCGTTTTGAAGTCTTTTTCTTTTTTATGCTAAAAATTGCCTTAAAAACATAAAATTTATTAATAATTTATGTCAAAAAACACTTCAAAACTTTAAAAGTAAGCGATATTTTGATATATTATAAAAAGCAAGGCGGTGTTACATTTGAAAAAATTTGAAATTGTTGGTGGCCAAGAACTATCGGGAACTATAAAAGTATCCGGTGCCAAAAATAGCGCCGTAGCGTTGATACCAGCCACAATTTTATGCGATGAAGAAACAACTATTTACAATGTTCCTAATATATCAGATACCGATGCTTTAATTGACATACTGAAAATATTGAACGTTGATGTTTCATATAACACAGATGAATTAAAAATAAATGCCAATCATTTAAAAAATACTTTAATATCTGAAGAATATTCATTAAAATTAAGAGGTTCATATTATTTTATGGGAGCCATATTAGGCAAAGAAAAAAAGGTAGAAATAGCCTTACCAGGTGGTTGTAATTTTGGTGAAAGAAAAATTGACATCCACTTAAAAGGTTTTGAAAGCCTAGGCGCGAAAGTAGAAAATATGGGCGATTATCTTTTAATTGAAGCCAAAGAATTAAAAGGCACTAACATCTATTTAGACTTTGCCAGTGTCGGTGCTACTATAAATATAATGCTAGCAGCAGTTAAAGCTAAAGGCACAACCCAAATAAACAATGCTGCCAAAGAACCGGAAATAGTAAATGTTGCTACCTTTTTAAACAATATGGGAGCCAAAATAAGTGGGGCAGGGACGAGTAAAATTATTATCGAAGGGGTAGAGTACTTACATAAAGCTATAATTGAAGTTATCCCTGATCGAATAGAAGCTGGAACCTATTTAATACTAGGAGCTTTATTAGGCAAAGACTTAATTGTTGAAAATATCATTGAAGAACATTTAACAGCTTTAATAAGTAAACTAGAAGACATGGGCGTTAAAATGCAAAAAAATGACAATTACATTCAAATAACGGCCAAAAAAAGTTATAAACCAATTAACATCAAAACCTTGCCATATCCCGGGTTTCCAACTGACTTAGCCCAGCCTATGACCACGCTTCTAACGCAATGCTGGGGAACGAGCATTATTGATGAAACAATATACACTAACCGTACAGGCCACATATCTGAATTAAATAAAATGAATGCTAAAATAAAGCAAAATGGCAGTACCACGATCATCGCAGGTCAAACTAAATTACATGGCTGCACGGTATTAGCAACGGACTTAAGAGCGGGAGCATCACTAATCATCGCTGGTTTATTAGCTCAAGGTAAAACCACTATTAAAAATGGGCAATACATTCTAAGAGGTTATTCTAATATAGTTGAAAAATTATCAAATGTTGGAGCGAATATTAAAATAATCGAATAACAATTAAAAACACACATAAAATTTACTAAGGTGAAATATGTGAAAGTAAAAATAATTCTTACTATTTTTTTCGGAACCTTAATTGCTATTATAATTTTTAATAAAACTTATCAAGAAGAAATGAACATCGTTACCATTGGTGATGGCTTATCCCTTGGTTATACGGCTTATAATGTTAAAGGCTATAGTTTTAATGATTATTTGAAAGATTATTACGAAGAAAACAGTATCATTAAAGAATACATAACCGAAACAAGCCAAGTAGATGAAACGACATTAAATTTAATTAACAAAATAGCAAACAATGAAAAGTTATCCTCCAAAAATTTGACTTATCAACAAGCAATATCAAATGCGAAAATTATTACGATTAGTCTAGGAATGGATGAACTAAATAACTTAAAGACAATTAAAAATAAAAACATTGAAGCTTATTTAACAAATATGGAAAAAATTTGTGGTTTAATTCGTAACTTTAATAAGAAAGAAATATTTATCATTGGTTTATATGAAACTTCAAAATTAAAACCAAGCCAAGTTGATAAGATAAACAATGCTTTAGAAGAATTAGCCCAAAATAATAAAATGCATTTTATAAAAATAGATGCTAAAATAAAAAATGAGTTTTATTTTAATGATCAAAGTTATTATATAAATTACAAAGGTCATCAAGTAATATGTGAGGAAATATTACGACAACTAAATTAAAAATGGCAAAAATGACTTGAAACGTAGCTAAAATATGATATAATACATAAGATGTAAAAAATTTTATTGCCGGAATTTCATGGCGAAAGGAGAGTTAAGATGAAAAATATTCATCCAGAAATGAAAGATGTTACTGTAACATGTGCTTGTGGCGCGTCTTTTACAACTAAATCAACAAAAGGGGATATTGAAGTTGAAGTATGTAGCCAATGCCATCCTTTTTATACAAAAAAACAAGGTAAAGCAAGCAAAGCTGGAAAAATTGAAAAATTTAATCGTAAGTACAATTTAAATCAAAATTAAGGATGAGAAAGTCATTCTTTTTTTTTATAAAATAATACTAATAGTTATAGAATAATTAGAAAATAATGGAAAAATAGTACCATTTTGTGTCTATCTAAAATAGTACCACTTTAGTTATTATATAGTTGAGGTGATACATAATGATTTCAAGTAATATTAGAGTACCAGAAGATCTATGGGAAGAATTACGCAAAGTAGCGGCCCTAGAAGAAAGAAGCATAAATAGTCAGCTAATATACATTATAAAAAAATATCTTGAAGAAAGAAATAAGTAAAAACAAATAAAACTGCCTAAATAAGCAGTTTTAATTTTTTAACTCTAAAAATAAATGGGGAGAGTGTAAAAAACTTTGTGTAAAGTTACCAATCTATGGTAATAATGATATTAGAGATTGACTATATCAGTCTCTT
>CANQYR010000002.1 GCA_947628125.1 uncultured Bacilli bacterium | reverse complement strand
AATAATAAGGATCAGTCTTATTTTTTAGCTCAGTTAAGACCTGATCAGCTTAAAGATGTTTTGTTTCCAATTGGTGATTTAAAAAAGGAAGAAGTAAGGAAAATAGCTAATGATATTCATTTAAATGTGGCTAATAAAAAGGATTCAACGGGTATTTGTTTTATTGGGGAGCGGCATTTTCAGGAATTTATTAGTAATTATTTAAAGCCTAATTATGGGGATATTGTTGATGTTGAGTCTATGAATGTTATTGGTCGTCACAAGGGGCTTATGAATTATACTATTGGGCAGCGAAGAAATGTGGGCCTTAATGGTGATGATAGGCGGCATTATGTGTGTGGTAAAGATAGTAAGAAAAATATTTTATATGTGGCTTTTGGTAGTGATAGTGAGTATTTGATTAGTGATGCTTGTATTTTAGAGTCAGTTAATTTTATTTCGGATGTGCATCCTAGCTTTTGTACGGCTAAGTTTAGGTATCGTAGTGAGGATATTAGTGTTAATTTAGAGTATTTGGATAATGATTTAGTTTTGGTTAAGTATCCTAGTGGTCTTAAGGCTGTCACGCCAGGGCAGTTTTGTGTGTTTTATTTAGGCGAGGAGTGTTTAGGCAGTGGGGTAATTAAGAGTGTTTGGAAAAATGGAAAGGAATTATGGTACGTTAAATGAGTAAGAATTTTCATAGTTTTAGTTATACTGATTATGTTTCGTTTACAATGGATTTAATTAGGAGTTTAGCTAGTAAATGTGGGGCTAATGTTGAAGCTTTTTTCGCTGATATTGATAAGTCTTCGGCAATGGTTTTTACGGATTGGAATAGTAGCACGCAAGAATATGATTTTAATTTAATTGTTAATTTTAATAGTCCTATTTTTGATAGTTGTCGTTCTAAGGATGAGTTTTTCTTAACTTTGGTTGAAAGTATTTATCATGAGTTTTATCATATTATGGTGTCTTTGTTAACTAATAAGGAAAATAAGTTTAATCGTGATGCATTGTTTAGTTTGGTTTTATCTTTAACGCCTAATTCACAGGTTTTTTATGATAGTAATTATGAAGTTTTAGATGAAGAGTTTAATGCTAGTATTTATGGGTTAAAAAAGGCTTTGGAGTATGCTCGGGTTAATGGCATTAGTATTAGATCGGATGTTATTAATTTATTTAATAGTCGTATTAATTGTGTTAAGACTAGAAAGTTATTTTATAATAAGTATTATTTATTAGATCGGGCGATTTTAAAGGAAAAAATGGTAAATAAAATGATTGATGGGATAAAAATTAAAAATAATGTGCCATTATTAATTGATACTATTTATAATAAGGCTTTAGAAAAAGTTAAGGATGTTAATGAGTTAATAAGGGATTTTGTTAGTTCATATAACAAATCTTCTGATGTTTTGGAAAGAAGAAAAATTGTTAGCTTTTATCGTCCTTTAATTACTGGTAGGGTAGTTGATGGTGAAAAAGTGGATGGTAATTATCAGGCAGTAGAGTTTTTGCTTAAAGAGGATATTAATGCTCAAGTTAATGAGCTTAGGCTTTTTAGGCAGATAAAAACTAAGCGAACTTATGAAAAACAAGTTTTAGGTTTGGAAAGAAAGTTAAATATTATTAAGACGATGAAAACTTTGGATGATTTAAAATGTTAGTTTTACTTGACATTAAAATGTTAAGTAGGCTATAATTAATATGTAAATATTAGAGGGTAGGTCGAAGAAATGAAAAGATTAAATGAATTATTACAGGAACTAGGTATCTCTAAAGTTAGGTTAGCTAAGTATTTAGGAGTTTCTAGGCAAATGGTTTATAATTATTTAGAGCTTGATGATATCAATAAGTGGCCCAAGGAAAAGAAGATTTTATTGTTACAACTTTTAGATATTGATGAGGGCGATGATGAAACTTTAGAAAGTATTAATGTGACTACTGATTATTTGATGAGTGTGGAAAATCGTTTGAATCAAAATTCAAGGGTTGATAGTGGTTCTGAGACGTATTTAGATATTAAGAATTTAAATAAGGAGTCTCAAGCTTTATTAGGTAGTATTGTTAATATTTTGAAGGAAAAGTTATCTGATGAAAAAAAGGCAACTGAGAATTATCATATTTTAACTTATTTGTATCATATGTTACAGTCAATGGATAATGTTCCAGAGATTAAGTATATTTTTGGCTATATGTCTAAGACTACTGGTTTTACTAAGGTCGATGAATTTAAGTTTAATGAGGATAAGCAATTTATTTTTGAAGGTATTTTGTATACGGCTTTAAATTTGTATAATAATGGTGGGGCTTCAAGAAGTAAGCTTGCTCAGTCACATTTGCATTGGGAACAAGAAATAGCTAAGAAAAATGAAGAAAAGTTAGGTAGAACTCAGCAACTAAATACGTTAAAAATTCAGGCTTTAAAAGAGTTAGGTTACACGAAGATTACTAATGAGAATGCTAATGAGTTAATTGATAAGATTGCGGAGATTGAGTCTCGTAAAGTTTAATTTACATTTGCTTTACATTACTGATTTTGATAGGGAAGAGTGGGGTACTCTTCTTTATTTTGTTTAATTAGGTATAAATTTTTATAAGGGATGTTGATGTAATTTTGTTGATAATTTTTTTTTAAGTTAATAATATTAAAAATTATTAAAGAAACTTATAAATATAATTATATAAGTAATTTTATAAATTTAATTTATGAATTTTTTTTAAATTAATTTTGTTTAAGGTTTGCATCAAAATTTATTTTGCTTATAATTGGATGGATTATTTTTAAAATGTAATTTGTAATAAAGGTGATATGTTAATCATTTAATGATATTTCGATGCAAAATATGATTGATTAAAAAATGGATTTTAAATATAAATTAATTAATTATTTATATGTTATAATAATTTATAAATATAAGAGGATATATATAATTATTATTTATTAAATTATGCTTATTTATAGGCTTAAAATACTATTTATATAGGTTTATTTTAGCTTTAGATAAATATTGCATAATATATATTATGTAAACCAGCAACTATTTATCTTTTTTTATATAATGACAATTTGGATAATTACTACAGCCAATAAAATAACCATATTTACTTCTCTTTTTTACTAATTTGTGACCACAGTTGGGACAGATATTGTTAGTTATCGTATGTATTTGTTTGATATGTTTTTTTAATTCTTTATGACTTATAATGTTATTATTTTTTATGGTATTTATTATTGGTTCTGTATCTTTGATTATTTCTGTTTGGTGTTTTAAAATATTTTTATTTAAGGACGCTATTTTAGTTATGATGGCGTTTTTGGCTTTAATGTTTAGTTTTGTTGTATGGGAAAAACAGATAATGGATACAAAGTTTGTTTCACTTATGTTTAATAGTTTTGCTAATGCTTTTATATGGCCATAGTTTTGATAGATGGGATTATGAAAATATATTTTACTCTTCCCTTTCTTTCTTAGCCATTTTTCTTTATATTCATCCCCTATTATATAGCCATAATAAAATTTTGTTTCAATGACAAAAATGCCGTATTTTGATATTACTATATGGTCAATTTGATAGGTTTTATCTTGGTCTTTAATTAAGACGTTGTTGAAAGTGTAGTAGGTTGTTGGTAATTTTTTTAGTTCTTTTTTAACATAGTACTCCCCTACTTTGCCACGCATTTTGGGGTAGTTTTTTACTAGTAATATATCTATTATAATTATTATGAGGCAAATTAAATACATTTTTAATACTTCCTTTTGTTTATTGTATCATTATTTATTAGGCAATTAAAGTGTTAATTATTAAAAGCCCTATTCCACTTAAAATGCCAATAATGATCCATAAATCGTTTTGATATTTTTTGGCTTTGGGAAGTAATTCATGAATAGAAAGGGTTATCATGATGCCGGCAACAAAGATTAAGATGAAGGCTATTAAAGTGTCTGTTAAATATTTACTTAAGAATAGATAAGCTAATAAGGCACCTAAGGGTTCAGCAAGGCCTGATAGAAATGTCATTTTAAAGGCTTTCTTTTTATCGTTTGTGGCATAGTAAATTGGGACGGCGATGCTGATGCCTTCTGGTATGTTATGCATCATTATGGCAAAGCTTAGTTTTAAGCCAAGGTTAATATTTTGCATTGAACTTAGAAAGGTTATTATTCCTTCTGGTAGGTTATGGAGCATTAAAGCTACCATGGATAATATGCCAACTTTATATAAGTCATTTTGAGTGTTGGTTATTTTTTTGCTGATTATTAAGACTATTATAATTCCTAATAGAAAAATTGGGAACATTAAAAATATACCTTTTATTAGTTTAAATTCGGTTAAAATTGTATATGAGGCTTCGGGTATTAATTCCGTTATGCTAATACCTATCATGATGCTTAATGATAAGGATAAGCAAAAGACGATAAATTTGTTTATTGCATCTTTTTTTTGCCATTTGATATTAATTATAATGGAACCTATTATGGTTGATAAACCGGCAATGGTAGATATTAAAAAAGGCCAAAAAAATTGCATAGAATCACCTATGTAATACTATGCTTTTATTTTCTTTTTAATGCTTGTTTATGGTTTAGATATTCTCTATCTGATATTATTTCCATACGTAGTAGATCTTCCATTGTTGCGGAGTAAATTTTGTTGCCATCACATTCTTGTTTTATGCCTTCGATGCCTTGTTCTTCGTATATTTTTTCTAATTCAGGGTCATCAAAAGGAGTT
Organism: uncultured Bacilli bacterium; assembly: GCA_947628125.1. GTDB lineage: Bacteria > Bacillota_I > Bacilli_A > RF39 > UBA660 > Ventrenecus. The sequence continues at coordinate 22,731 of CANQYR010000002.1, read as the reverse complement.
TTTTTAATGTTTTCAATTATTGCTTGATTTTTTAGTTCTTGTTCTAGTTCTTCATAATCTAATAATTTATTAGGGTCGTTATTTACATCTTCTAATGTTAGATAAAAGTCGGTTTGGTAGTTAAATATCGAGCTTTTTATGGGGTAATTTTCGGGTAAGATATTAGGCAATTTTAGTGTTTCATCATAATGAGTAAAATAAGCCATGATTAGTTTTCGCATTTCCATGTATGATTGAAGTATTATGCTAGCTTTAGATAGATGCCAATTATAATCACTACCTTGTAGTTGTAATATTTCTTCTTTTAGTTTAAGGTTTAGGGATGAACTATATGTTGTTAGTTTATATTTTAATTGGTCATCTGAGATAATGTTTTGCATGATGTTTGCTATGAAACTACGAAACTGAGAACTTGGGTCTAATATTTTACTTTTTTCTTTATGAAGGGCTTTTAAGCTTCGATTTTTGACGATGGCATATAGTTTTTGATTTTTGTCATCATCTTTATTTATTATAAATAAAGGTGGGTAAAAAGTCATATCATAGACTTGATTTTCTTTTACTTTGGCTAAGAAGATATTGGTAATGGTTTCATCTTTATATTGTTCACGTAATTTTTGCAGGTATTCTTCTTTAGTGTAAAGCATTGTTTCAAGATCTAAAAAACTTATATCACTAGCATATTTACCGATGGGCTCAAGGCCTTTGGGTGTTTCTTTTAATAAATAGTATTTAGTCATTAATTCCACCTCTTTCTTTATGTATTTTACTAAAAATACCAAACATTGGCAACTAAAAGAAAGTATTGTTTGTTATAAATTTACCATACTACTAATGGGAGGTAATAAAAATGAAAAAGAACAATCAAAATCAAAATCGTTCAAACAACAATAGAAAAAATGAAAATCGTTCTAGTTCTTCTAAAAAAGAAGAAAGAAATAACAACAGTAACAGCAATAATAGAAGAGATTGCTAGTTATTTTAAAGGAGGATTTGTTCTTCCTTTTTTTGCGTGTGGATGAGCATTTTGGTACTCATCTTTTAGTTTTTCATTAGATATATGAGTGTATATTTGGGTGGTTTTGATGTCACTGTGGCCTAAAAGTTCTTGGATAATTCTTAGGTCGGCTCCGTTTTTTAATAGATGGGTGGCAAAGGAATGTCTTAAGGTATGGGGCGATATTTCTTTATCGATATGAGCTTTTTTTTGAATGCTTTTTAATAGTTTAAAAAAGCCTTGTCTTGTTATTTGAGTTCCCCGATTGTTTAAAAATAGATAGTCAGTTTGTTTGCCTTTTTTGATTAAAAGGTGGCGATAGTCATTTAAATATAGTTCTAAGTATTTTTTGGCACTTTGGTTTATTGGGACTAGGCGTTCTTTACTTCCCTTTCCTTCGACTCTTATGGTGTCATTAAATAAGTCAACGTTATTAAATTTTAGGTTTATTAATTCACTTATACGCATGCCACTTGCGTATAGTAATTCTAACATGGCTTTGGTTCGAAAGTCATAAGGGGTGTTAAGGGAAATATTTAATAAGGCATCGGTTTCTTCGTAGGTTAAAACAGATGGTAGTTTTTGACTTAATTTAGGCATGTATATTTGGTCACAGGGATTAGATGTTATCTTTCCTATTTTTAGATAGTAACGATAGAAGTTATTGATGACTGTTAGATAATGGGCTTTCGTTCGTTCGTTTTTATTTAAATTGATGATGAATTTTTTGATATCATTACTAGTTAGTTTTAAAAGGCTATCTTTTTTTGTTTGCTTAGCAAAATAAGTCAGTTCGCTCATGTAAGATACAACTGTGTTATTGCTTAATTTTTTTTCATATTTTATATAATCAATAAAATTATCTATTTCTTTCATATTATCCCTCGTTTTAAGTATATAAAAAGAAGCGATGATTGTCAAATGTACCTTCTTTTGATAAAATATAAATGGTGGTTTTAATGGAAAATTTAGCTAATAAAATGCGTCCTAAGTGTTTGGATGATGTTATTGGTCAAGAGCATTTAATTGGAATGAATAAAGTTCTTTCCAATTTGGTATCTAAAGGTTTTTTACCATCAATGATTTTATATGGTAAGCCTGGTATTGGAAAAACTTCGATTGCTTATGCGATTGTAAATGAGTTAAAAGAAAAGGCGCGGTTTTTAAATGCAACAATTAATAATAAACAAGATTTTGATATTTGTATTGAAGAAGCGAAGATGTATGGGCATTTAATTGTGGTAATTGATGAGATTCACCGGATGAATAAAGATAAGCAAGATTTGCTTTTGCCGCATGTTGAATCGGGGCTTATTACTTTAATTGGCCTTACTACGTCTAATCCATATCATAAAATCAATCCGGCAATTAGAAGCCGAGTGCAGATTTTTGAGCTACATGAGTTAAGTGTTTCGGATATTGTTAAGGGTCTTGTTAGGGCTTGTAGTTTTTTAGATGGTATTAAAGTTGATGATGATGTTATTAGTATTATTGCCAAGAGTTCTTCTGGGGATTTAAGAAATGCAATTTCTAGGTTAGAGGTTGCCTATTACGCTAGTAGTGATAAGCATATTACGAAAGAGTTGTTAGAAAATTTAGGGACAAAGCCAATTTTCTTTCATGATAAGAATGAAGATGGACATTATGATGTATTATCGGCTTTTCAAAAGTCGATTAGAGGTAGTGATGTGGATGCGGCTTTGCATTATTTATCAAGGCTTTTAGAGGCAGAGGATTTAGATAGTATTTATAGGCGAATGAGTGTTATTGCTTATGAAGATATTGGGCTTGCTAATCCTTCGATTGGGCCTAAGGTAATGGCAGCTATTTCAGCGGCAGAGTTAGTTGGTTTACCAGAGGCTAGAATTCCTTTGCAGGCTGTTATTGTGGAGATGGCTTTATCGCCTAAGTCTAATTCGGCACATATGGCTGGGGATGCGGCTATAAATGATATTAGAAAAGGTACAACAGGTAATGTTCCAGATCATATTAAAACTAGTTCTACGACTTATTTATATCCTCATAATTACCCTAATAGTTATGTTAAGCAAGATTATTTGCCTAAAGAGTTATTAGGTAAACATTATTATCAAATGAAAAATAATAAATATGAGATGAATTTAAATAAAATTCATGAAGAAATGAAAGGAAATGGAAAATGAATATTGCTTTTATTGGTTGTGGGGTTTATGCTTTGGGCTTAGCTAATATTATAAGATCTGATGTAAATTTAAAAATGTGGGTACATGATGAGTCTTTACTTAATTTAAGTGATAAGATTTATTTAACTACTGATATAGATGAGGCTACTAGTGGTTGTGACGCGGTTTTTATTCTTACTTCTTCCCTATTTTTTTTAGATGTTATTAAAAATATTAAGGGTGATATGCCTATTTATATTGGGACTAAAGGAATTTTGGATAATGAACTTTACACTCGTTATGTTAAGCGTTTATTAAATAATGATAGAGTTTATTTTTTTAGTGGGCCTAATTTAGCTAAGGATATTTTAAATTCTCATAATATGGGTTTTACTTTGTCTATGGATGATGATGGGTTATTTAAGAAGATATTTAAGGGTGTGGATACTGATTATGCTAAGGATTATCCTTTAGAGATTTGGGCAGCTTTTAAAAATATTGTTGCTATTGCCTCGGGGATGATTATGAGTTTTACTAATTCTTATTCAACGTTAATTTCTTTTTTGGTAAAGGCTTTGAAGGAAATGGAAGTTTTGGGGGATGTACCTATTTTGTATGGAACAATTGGCGATTATTTTATGACAAATACGATGCAAGAGTCAAGGAACTATGAGTATGGAGCCTATTTAGTAACTGATAAAAAAAAGGCCCAGGTATTTTTGGATAATAATACTGTTGAGGGCGCGTTTATATTACCTATTTTTATTAAATATTTGGCTAGTAATAATATTAGTTTACCTGTTGTTAATTTAATTAATGATATTATTAAGGAAAATAAAACAGTTAATGATCTTTTAACTTATATTGTTAGTTAGTATTTAATTTTTGAAGGACATAGGCTGATATTAAAGCTCCGCATGCCATTGGCACGGGGCATATGGTTTGTAATTTTTTACTTTTTTTTGGTTTTTCAGTGCTTGAGGCGACAATGGTTTTATGATATTTTTTGTCTAGGGATTGGCGGAGTTTTTTAGCTAAAGGGTCATAGCTAGTTTTTTCTAGGGTTGTTATGGAAAACTTGGATGGATCGATTTTATTTGCACTTCCCATGGCACTTATTAGGTTTAAATTATTATCATAAGCTTTTTTGATGATGGCTATTTTGGCTTTAACATCATCACAGGCATCAATTATAAAGTCATATTTGGTTTTTAAAATTTCATCAATGTTTTGGTCATTAAGTTTGGCTTTGATTGGTATTATTTGGGCATTTTCATTGATACTATTTGCTCTTTTTTGGCCTATTTTAACTTTTGGTTTGGATAGGCTTTTTTTGGTGGCAAGAATTTGTCTATTTAAATTAGATAATTCAAAATTATCAGGATCTATTATGGTAATATTTGTAATGCCGCTTCTTATTAGGCATTCAAAAATATAGCCCCCTACTCCACCTAGACCAATTAGTAATATTTTTTTGGTTGGTAATTTTTCAACATTTAATAATCCTTCTATTTTTGTAAACATTTTTTCACCCACTTAAAAACCAAAAGATGTAAGTGTGATAAAATCCCGCTTTCCAGCAGGTGGGCATCTCATCTATACTTTAGGATTCTAATTCACTTAATGGATTAGCTTTCTACACCATATAGAGTTCTGACTCCCAAGTATCACCATAGTCGGTTTTATGCAATCTTACTTTCTTTTGGTAATTTTATTGTAACAGAAAATATATTAAAGTACAAGGGATTTTTATTTTCGTGGTTAGTTATGATAATCAGGGTTTATTTGGCTTTGAAAAAAGATGTTTTGATTATTTTGATTGAACTGATTAAGTTGCTCATTTTGATTATGCTGTTCATTTTGATTATCGTTTTCCACTTGTTTTACTGGTTCTTGGACTACAGGATTAATAACTTCTTTGGTCCAACAATTTTTAACGTTACAGTTAGATGAATAAGGTGGAGGATCTGGCATTGCCATTCTAATAATCATTGGTATTTTAAAGGCACCACCAAAGGCGACACAGCTACCTGGTTGTAAGGTTTTTTGTTTTTCAATTACATCTTGTGATATATTAGGTAGCATTTCTTCAATGTATTTTAAGTCTTTTGGGTGGGTCATTTTAAAGATAAGGAAGTTTGATACTTGGGCGACAACGGTGTCGCTTATCTCAACTGGTCTTTGGGATATAATGCCAAGTAAGGTACCATATTTTCTTCCTTCTTTAGCAATACGATCGAAGATATTATAACCTAAAAGAAAGGTATCGTTATCGTTTTGGATATAACGGTGAGCTTCTTCTAATATTAAATGGCAAGGCATGCTAGCCCGATCTTTAAGGCTTTTGGTGTATTCAAAGATGATGCGGCAGATGATTTTGACAATGACTTTGGCGTATACATCATCAACATCTTCTAAGTTAATATTTATTATTTGGGCTTTTTTGCCGTTTTGATAGACTAAGCTTTTGGCAAATTCTTCGGCGGTTGTATAGCCTTTATTAGTAAAGAAAGTGCCGACTTTAGTATTTAAAATTGAACTTATTCTAACTTTTAATATGATGGCATCATCATTAACTTTTTGGTTGTTTTGAAAGCCTTCACTAATTAATGTAAATTCTAAGGCTTTAGAAAAATCTAACATGGAGTATGAGTATTCTTCTGGTTCTTTAGTTTCTTCTAGGCTTTCATCAACATGTTTTAAGATATAGTCGGTAATTAATACTGATTCACCAAAATTACCGTTTGAATCGATTTCAAAGCATTCTGAGAAGCTTCTAGTGTAACCAAGTCCTGGTATGGTTGAACCAAAATCAAAGTCTTTGGTGTGGCAGGTTTCAATAATTGTAAATATTTCGTTTTTCTTTTGGGCTGTTGTTTGGTTACTAAATAAAACGGCTAGTAAGGCTTTGGCTATTAAGTGGTTTTTATATCTTTCACTTTCTTCGGTATTTTGGCAAAATATTTTGGCTAGCCTTAATGTTCTTTCGATGATAGGTAATTGGCTATGAGAGCTAGCTTGAAGTAATAAGGCCATGTCATCTAGTTTTAAAAGGCTTACGGGTATTTCTAGGGGAACGTCTGTTTCTTCTTGGATATTTGATGTGATAAATTTATATAGATAATCAGGGTTGTATTGGTTTATTTTGTTAAAGGCGTTTTTGTATTCACCATAAGCATCAAAGAGAAATACGTTGGCATTTTTTTGGACAACGTCTTTATTTTGGAATACGTTTTGGATGATTCTTGATACACCATGGGTTTTACCTGATCCAGAGTTACCACAGATGAAAAAATGGTTGGAAAAAAAATCATTGATGTAAGGATAAACTGTATAGTTTTTATAGATGGCACTTTTACCTAATTCAAAGGTATCAGCGGTTTTAAGGCCAATTAGTTTTTGAAGTTCACTTTCGTTTATGACTCTTATTTTACTTGATAAAAGGGGCTTTCTTATGACACCGTTTACGTAGCGATCATCAATATATTCGCCTAAGAATGATATTTTAATATTATCCGGATTAATTTCTGATATTTCCCCTAGTATTCTTTGATTGGGTGCTTCAAATATTACATGAACGTTCATAAGGTCGGTTGTTTCATTTGCACTTAAGTTATTTTCAACGTGAGCGGCTGCTTCACTTATATATTTTATTTTGCCAAACATATTTATCATATCCTTTTCTTTTATTATTATATCACAGATGCTAAGATATTTAATTTGTTTTATTTTGGCTTTACATTGTTCTTTTTTTCTTTATGAAGCATATTTTTTGATAGGTGATTAAATGAAAATTAAGATTGGTTTAAAAAAGTTTGATATTAAAGTAAGAAAGAATAATTTTATTTTTAAAAATGAGGATGGTTATTTTTTAGAAAATACAAAAATTGTGGTGCCGTTTGTTAATTGTGATGTGGTTTTTGTTAATGAAGATTATCAGGTTTTAAAGATTTTTAGGGACGTTCATCATCGGTTAGTGTTTTTTAAGGATAATAAAAAAACTCATGCTTTTGTGTTAAATAAAGCAATGAGTCAAAAGTTAGTTGTTGGATCAGTTATTCATGTTTATTAGTCTTTTAATTCAAAGACGGTGTCATTTATAACTATTTCGTCACCTTCATTTGCACCTAAGTGTCTTAGTTCTTCTTCGATGCCCATGTTTTTAAGTTTTCTTGTTAGGCGTTTTACGCCTTCTTCTTCGGTAAATCTGGTCATGGCAAATAATCTTTCAATTTCTTTGCCTTTGATGATCCAAGTGTTATCTTCTTTGATGATGGTGTATGGTTTTTCGTTTTTAAAGCGATAGATGATATGACTTTCGTAGTCATTTTCATTATAAATATCTTCGGTTGTCATTGTTTTTAAGGTGGTATTTAAGCCTTCTATTAGTTCGTTTAAACCCATATTAGTGATGTTTGATATTTCATAGATGGTTTTATCCGGATATTTATTTTGAAAATTTTTAAGATTTTCTTTTGCGTTTGGTAAGTCCATTTTGCTGGCAATTATTATTTCTTTTTTCTTAGCTAAAGTATCATTATATTCTTCTATTTCTTTTCTTATTATTTCATAGTCAGATATTGGGTCTCTTTTTTCTTCGCTGCCCATATCAATTACATGGGCAAGGATTTTACTTCGCATGGCATGTTTTAAAAATCTTAAGCCTAACCCTACTCCTTTGGAGGCACCTTCTATAATGCCTGGTAAATCAGCGATGATAAAGTTTTCGTTAGTTTTCGTTTTAACAACGCCAAGATTAGGTGATAAAGTTGTAAAATGATAGGATGCAATTTTGGGATTCGCTTTTGATATGGATTTTAGCAAGGATGATTTACCGACACTTGGCATGCCAATTAAGCCAACATCGGCAAGGAGTTTTAGTTCACATTTAATATATCTTATCTCACCTGGTTCGCCTAGTTCAGAAAAAGTGGGAGCAGGATTATCGTGGGTTGCAAAAGCTTTATTGCCTTTGCCACCTATTCCACCTTTGGCCACAACAACTTGTTCATTATCCTCGGTTAAGTCCGCGATTATAAGGCCAGTGTCATCATCTATTATGGTCGTACCAATTGGGACTTTTATTATTATATCTTCGCTTTTTGCCCCCGTTTGGTTTTTACCTTTACCGTTTTGGCCTTTATTACCTTTAATTATTTTTTTATATTTTAAATCAATTAAGGTTTTAAGGCCTTTTTCGGCTACAAATATGATGTCGGATCCTTTACCCCCTGATCCACCATCTGGTCCACCCATGGGTACGTATTTTTCTCTACGAAAAGATGTGCAGCCATCTCCCCCTTTTCCGGCTATAAGTTTTAATTTTACTTCATCTAGAAACATACTTACCTCCTTTGTTTATTATAGCATAGGTTTATTATTGTTTTCAAATTTTTGTTCTTCTAAGCGGACTTTCATGGCGGCTAGTTCGTTTAGGCAATTTTTATCTTCTGAGGCTTTTATTTGGGTTATTTGATCGTTATGATCTATTAGTAAAACCCAGTCTTCACCTTTATAGATTTTTTTATAGTTATCTAAGTTTATGTTTGGAAGAAAGTCTTCTTTTTGGTTATTATTAATCATTTCGATTGCTTTAAACCGCATTAGTTCTTCTTTAGTTATTTCACTGGATATTTTTTGTCTTTGTTTAAAGTATTCTTCTTTGATTGGTTCATCAAAGGAAACTTGTTTTTTATGAGGATCTTGGGCTAGTACGTAGACTACGTCATTTAAGTCAGCATGAGGGAATTTGCTTAAGAACCTTGAATCTTTTAATCTTGGGTAATTTTTCTGGTTTTCAAAGTAAGATTCTGCTTGTAAGACAAAACCTAGGTTATCTTCGTTTAGTATGGCTTCTTTTAACATTGTTAAGGCAATATGCCTTACAAGTTCATCATCTATTTTATTTTCTTCATCTTCTATTTGATGTCTAATTGGGGCCATAAGTAAGAAGTTACCTTTACGAAAAACAAATATGCGGGCATAAAAATCATTGTTTTTCGTAATCCAAATGACATCAGCATCTTTATCTAATAAAACTTTTTTATAGGTTTCAACACCTTTATCGTTAAATAGATCGATGCAACTACCATGACAGTTTAGACCAATTAAAAGGTGTTCGGGGTTTTGATAATCACCGGTTTGGTATGTATAGTCTTTGTATGTTCCTTTAATTATGGGAACATATGAGCTTTTCTTTTGCCACATTTTTAAGTACACTTCGGCATATAATGCGGCTCGAAGAGGATTTTTATTATATACTTTAGGGCCTAATATGGCGTATTCTATTTCATTTTCACTAGCGTAGCCTAAAGATGATTCAATTAATTTATCAAGGTTTTTTAAAAGCCATTCGTTATCAGTTATATATTTTTTATCTTGGGTTGTTTTATTTTCTAGTAATTTATTTTTGATTGTCTTGTAATGCTTAAGAACTTTTAGATATTCATCGTATCCAAATTCTTTGAAGAGATCTAAAAATGGGATTAATGGTAGTATTTCTTCATATTCTTTAGGGTTTGATAATATTTGTTTTTTTAGATCGCTTGGCATTCTTTTTATTAGTTCTTCGGCATTTTCTTCAATGCTTACATTTCTAGCGATGATAAAGTTATTATAATCAAAACCTAGTTTAGTTCTTCTTCGGTATATTGCTAGGTTTAACTCTCGATCGTTGATGGTTATATTTTTTAAGTATTCGGCAAATATTTCTTCATATTTTTTATAGATTTTTTGGGCTACAGTTCTAGTAGTTCCTAATAAATTTTTTATTTCTTCTAATTTTAAGGCACCTTGCATGAAGCGAGTTTCAAAGTAAATGAAGTCATCTACTGTTATATCGATGTTACTTTTTTTAACTACTTTTAATTGTTTTATTTCTTCTCTTTTGTTCATGGCTTTATTTTTTAAAGTTTGTTCATCGCAGTTTATTTCCTCAAATCTTCTTTTGCTAATTGCTTCTTTTAATATTTTTTCTTTTAAGCTTTTTTTGATTAGTTGTTCTTTTTTAGGGGTAATTGGTAATGTTAAGCTTAAGTCATTTTCAATGGTGTGTTTTTCGTTTTGGTAGAAGTTATCGTTTAGAAGGTTTAATATTTTGTTATATAGTTTTGTTACCATGTCTTTAGGAAATTGACTAGAATAACTATAATATAGGTATATATTTTTAATGTCAGGATAGATACTGTCGGGGGTAATGTTATTTACAGATCCTAAAACGGCATTTATTTTTAAAATGATGGTTTGGGTAACAACGTTTAATATTTTTTCGTCTTTTCTTTGACAGATGAGGTCAATACTTTGTTTTAGATAGTGATCTAGATCGTCAATTTTAAAAAGGGATTTGGATATTTTTTTTTGTCTAATTAAGATGACGGCGTGGATTAAATTTTGTAATTGCCGAAAGTATTTTTCTTGGACATCCATGTCATTTTCGTTAATTGGTTTATTAAGTATTTTTAATAGTTGTTCATCGATATTATTTAACATATGCTTCACCTTAACTTAATTGTACTAAATTATTAGTGTAAAGTCTACACTTTGCCTTTAAAAATATGTCAATCTATTTTGTCTTATTTGGCTAATTATTAATGATTGCTAAAAATTTTTGCTGGTTACATATATGACATAACTTAGTATTAAAGTACAAGTCTTGCAGTTTATCAGCTTCTTTTTTATTTTTGGCTAGGTATTTGTAGAAAGCTTTTGTTATGACTACTAAATTAGGAATATATATTTTTTCTTCATTTTGTTTTAAATAGTCTTTTAATTCATTTATAGGGATATTTTTATTTAATAGTTTTTCTATTTTTAATATTAATAGGTTTTCATCTTTTCTTGGGTAAAAAATATTTTCACAGTTAAAAACATCTTTGGCAAAGTCATAGGATATGATTTTAATATAGCTACTTTTAACGTTATTTATTTTAAGGCTATACTCCCCTATTTTATAGATGTTATTTTGAACTTTTTGATCGCGGACGATTATTTTATTTAAGAGGATGATGCCTTTTTTATCTTCAATTATTTTTTTTAAGAGTTCATTTAAAGGTATTATGTATTTTAAATAGGTATTACCATAGCAATATAAAATAGTTTTTATATCATATTCTCTAGTTTTCTTTAAAAATACTTCGGCTACGGTTTTATCATGGGTGGTTACTTGGGTATTTAAAAAAATATTAAAGTAGTTATTTTGTTCATTATTTTCCAGATATTGTTTTAGTTTATTTAAGTCATGAACTAAATTAAAGATTATTTTTTTGCTTAAGGTAATGTAGGTATTTAACAACAAGTTTTTTTTGTTTTCATATATGTTTACTAATTCTAATTCGGGCATTTTGGTAATGGTTTTTAATTTTTCTAATTCCTTTTCTTTTTGACTTAGTAAGTAATTATCACAGATTTTTTCTAAGGCTGTTAGTTCACTACTTTTAACAAAAAAGTTGGTACTAGATATATTAGTGACGATTATTTCGTTTTTTTCTTTACTATAATCACATACTTGGCATTTCATTATGGTAAAACCATTTATTAAGGCTAGATCAATTATGTTGCCATTATAAATAAAGGTGCCTTTGTTTATTAAACTAGCTATTCTTTTTTGGTTAGAGTTTTTAAAGTAGATAGGATATTTTTGTAATTGTTTGATTATTTCTTCTTTTGAATATTTGGTAAGTAAATTAATGATTAAGTCATTTAAACTGTTGTTTATTTTTAAAATACTATTATAAAATAGGTCGATGGTTTTTTCTAAGGAATAGTTTTTTTCTAGTAGTTGTTCTAGGTTATTTTCATTGTCTGTAAATTGATATTTTAGTTTAAGTTCGAAGGCATTTAGTATTTCTTTTTTCGTTTCTTTAGGAAAGGTGTAGATGTTTTCATCTTGATTATCTTTTTCATTTACAATGGTTATTAAAATATCATTGTTAAATTTATTGTAACCTATGATTTGGCATTCATAGATTGCGTTTAATTCAACTTTTAATTTGGTATAAAGTAAGATACGGTTGGTGGTTTTAACGTTGGTAATTTTAAGGCGATTAAAATGAGATAAGCTTTTTTTGGTTTTAAAGTAACCATATAAAGGAAAGCTTTGAAAAGCTTCTTTTATTTTTTCATTACCATCAAATTCGCTTAATATTTTTTCTAAGGATATTATTTGCTTGATATGGGTATTAGTATAGATAAAGAATTTATCTTCTAGGCTTTGATTTGGCCAGATTTTTTTGGTTATGGAGATGCTTTCGTTTTTAAGAGAGCTTAAGTTAGCATCTAAAAAATGGTAATAAATGTCGTTTTTGAAGTTTTTGGCAAATAAATTTGCTTTGCCTAATTTTTTGATTCTTGCGATTGGGTTTTCATCATTTAATATGGCATTTAAAAGATTGATCAAGGTTGGGGTATAAAAGTAATGATTCTTTTTATTATTTTCGGGGGTTATTTGCAGTTTTTTTAATTCACCCGTATAATAATTATCGTTATCTAGTAAAGTTAAATCTTGGTTAAATATTTCAAATAAGGTGATTTGTTTAGCTACTATTTTGTCTTCTTCTTGGATGTTTTCATCGATGTATGCGAACCATTTTTGGGTAAATTGGCTTTGATCTTTTAAGGTGGTTTTAAATAATTCTTTAATGATTTGGATGATTAAGTAAGGATGAAAGTAGCTAGAATTTTTTAGTTTTTCTATGTAAGTGGTTGTTTTGGTACTTGTTGGTAAGTATTCTAGGTAGTTTTTAATGTTTAAGTTATAAAGGAAATGAAAGGCTTCAGGTATTTCGTTTTTGGAAACAAAAATACTAGATATTTCTTTAATTATTTCTTTATTGGCTTGTTTGTCCACATATTTTAAGTTGCTTTTTAATCCAGCTATGGCTGCGTAGCGGCTATAGGTGACAAGGATTTTTATGTAGGAAAGGATTATTTGGTAGTCACTAGTTTTTTGAAAGGTATTAGCAAGGCTTTTATTTATTTTGATGAGGTTAACTTTAATGTCTTGCCAATTGTAGTTAATGTTTAGGATGTTTTTTATGATGTGGGTGTTAGCTAAATACCAAAAGATGTTTTTAGATGAGGCATTTTGCTTTAAAAGGTTAATTAGTATTTGTTTTTCATCGTCTGTTAGGTTTGGTTCTTTTAAGATGATTTTCTTTAAAAGGTGGATGTAGTTGCCGCGAAAGTTTAATTCTTTGGTAAAATCGCCTAGGGAATATTTTTTTAGAAAGTCCCAAGTGTAGATATTGTTAAAAATGTTTATGATGTCATCTTTATTTAATTTTATATCAAATAAATTACAAAAGGCTGTTAATTCATTTAGGCTTTTGGCATCTAGTTTGTTATTTAAGGCTTTATCTAAGATGCTGGTTAAGTGGCTCATCGCATTAACTAAATTTTTTTGGTTTAATATGGTTGTGATGTTGGTTATTAATTCTTCGTTGGTTTCTATTTCTCTAGGGGCATTTTGTAAAAAGTTATGATACGCCGTTTTAAGGATGCTTTGTTCATTTTTATTGGTTATTTTGTTTAAAACTTCATCAATATGAAAATTTTCAGCTTCATTTTTGATTTTTGCAAAGCTTTCATTAGTTATTGTTTCATATAATGCTTGTAACTTTTTAATATCTTGATCATTTATTTGGCTTAATAAATGGTTTTGGCTAACGATGGCATAGAATATTTCGGCTTTTTTAAAGTTCCTTTTTTTTAAGAAATAAAGGATATAGTAGTATATTTGTTCATCGATTGTTTGGTTTTTTAGTTTATCAAAGACGATTGGTTCGTATTTTTCTTCGATGCTTACTAATATATTTAGGGCTTGGTTTAAATCTTTATTGCTCCAGTATTCAAGCCAGCTTTGGAGTTTTTGTTCGTCTTTTTTTAGTTTACTCGTGTATAGGCCAATATATTTTTGGGGATCGTTGGAGTTTTTAATTGGGATTATATATTTATAAATTAAGGGGTATTTTTTATCTAAGCTCATTGTATCACTTCCATTTTATTATTATATCTTATTTTTGGGTTTAAAAAAAGAACTAGTTTTATAGTTCATTAGGTTTTATTGTTCCTTCTTCTTCTTTTTCGTTAACGGTTATTTCGTAGCCTTTATTTTTATTTAGTTCATCTTTTATATAGGCAGAAACTAGATAATCATGAAGGTTTTCATCTTCATATATTAAGGCTAATAAACGGTTAAATTGGGCGGTTATGTTTAGTTTATAAGAGTATATATCTTTAGGTATTATTATATAAAATGTTTGACTTTTTTCTAGGTTTTCGATGTAGTTATCATCTTCATCAACAATTGCTGCGGGTATTTCTTTGCCGTTATCTTTTAAGACGCTTATTTTTATGTCTTCTTCTTCGGTAAAGATTAAGTTATAGTAATAAGGGCCTATTTTTCGTTTGTCATTAGTTATTGACCACTTTATATCTTCATCATCAAATGATAAGCTAGGTTTAAGGACGAGATTTTTATCAGCAATATTTTCTGAGGCGCTTACTTTTTCTTTAGCCATTTGGATTACTTCTTCGTTTTCTTCGCCTAGTAGTTCTTTTAGTTCATCTATTTCATATTTTTTATCTTTTAAGTTGGCTTCGCCGGTTCGAAAGGCAAGATTATACAAGGCCATTTGGGTGGCTTTATAATGATTTTCTTTGGTGGTTGTTAAAGTGTAATAAGGATAGGCGTATCTTAGGTGGATAAATAATTGATCAGAGGCTGTGGTTTTGTATTTTAATTTATCCCCTACTTTTAGGTTTGTTTTTTCCACTGATAGGCTATAGATAGGGGTGCTTTTATTATTGACGGTGCTAATTGTGTTATAACCTTTGGCCCAGTTGGTTTTATATTGGCCGGTTATTGTTAGTTCATCTTCTTTCATTAAGGGTTCATTTTTTCTTACTTCGTATAGTTTATTTTCGATTTTTTGGTTAATATTTACTAGGGTAAATATCCCGCCTAATAAACAAATTAAGATGATTGTTAATAAGATAAAGGTCTTTTTCATTTGGCACTTCCTTCTTTAATGGTTGTTAAGTTAATGTTTTGGTATTCTTCGATGTTGGCATCATATAAGTTTTGGTCATTGGAGTCAATTAGTTTAACTTGGTATTTGGCATTTCGATCGGCGTTGTAAAGGGGGGCTAAGCCATTGATATTGGTTGTTAAAACTTTTTCTTCTTGATTATTTTTATATATTTGGAGTTTTTGGCCTTTTTTAGGGATATTGTCATAATCATATATTTCAAATATTAAGGTAATTTCATCTTTAGGATCGTCAACCTTAATGTCGGCTGTTTTATTATCTTTATTTAGAGATATTTTATAGACGTTACTATGTCTAACTATGTTTTTGGGTACTTCTTTTTCATAAATACGGTAGTCGCCATAATTTAGACCATTTAGGCAGATTAAGCCTTTTTGATTGGTTGTGTAGGTTTGAGATTTTTTGGTTTTTTCGTTTTCAATTACCCAAACGGCATTTTCGATATTATAATTATCATCATCTTTTCTTTTTATGGTAACATTAGTATCTTTTAAACCAACTGTTTGACAGGCAAAGTCATCTTCTTCATAGACAAATAGATAGTTATTTAATACTTTTTGATTGTAGAAATAGTTTTTGCCTTCTTTTAGTAAGAATACTAAGGCAACTAAGATAATGATGATAAGTGCTTGTTTAATATTTTTTTTCGTCATTTGACCCACCTCTTTATAGTATGTAGTATAACATATTTTTATTTAAACTACAAAAAAAATTCGAAATGTTCGAATTTTTAGCTTTCATAAATACTTACTTTCTTTTTAGTTTTGCCGCTTCTTTCAAAACGAACGATGCCATCTATTTTAGCAAATAGAGTATGGTCTTTACCCATGCCAACGTTTTTGCCTGGATAAATTTTTGTTCCTCTTTGCCGATATAAAATGGAACCTTGGCTGACTTTTTGGCCATCGGCTGCTTTAGCGCCTAATCTTCGCCCTACTGAGTCACGACCGTTTTGGGTTGAAGTCTGAGCCTTTTTATGCGCGAATAATTGTAAGTTTAATTTTATTAGCATATTACTCTTCCTTTCTTCGTTTAATTTGCAAATTTTTAGGATAGGTACTTTTAAGTTCATCTAGTAAATCTAGCATGTTATTTATTAGTATATTAATTATGTTATCCCATTTTAATATTGTCAAATTAAAGTCTTTTTTTTGTTCATATTTTATGGCATTTTCATCATATTTTATGATGGCATTTACAGTTGTTATAAGAATGGCTGATGCCCCTGCACAGACGATGTCTTTACCATAATCATCATATAATGCATGCCCTTTAAAACAAATGTTAGTTATTTGTTTTTGCTTTTCTTTTACTGTTATTGTTATCATTATTTCACAATTTTTTTAACAGTTAATTTAGTATAAGGTTGTCTATGGCCTTGTTTTTTACGATATTTTTTCTTTGGATGATATTTAAAGACAATAATCTTTTTTTGCCGACCATGTTTTTCTACTTGGCAAATTACTTTAGAGCCTTTAACGTAAGGATCCCCTACTTTGCCATCAACATACAATACTTCATCAAAGGTAACTTCACTGTTAGGCTCATTATTTAATTTTTCAACATATATAACATCGCCTTCACTGACATAGTATTGTTTGCCACCCGTTTGAAAAACTGCTTTCATTTTTTACCTCCTATTCTTAAGACACGCCTATAAGGTACCAATTGGTTTTTAAACCTTTTTAAGAGCGGTTTTATAAAAGCATGGGCCTTTGATAAAACATATAAATTCTATCAAATATTTATTTCTTTGTCAAATTATTATAGTGATTTGTTAGTAATTCTTTTTCATGGATGTAAGAATTATGGTTTTTAAAGAAATGTAATGTGTTTTTGCGCATTAATTTGTAATTTTGATTATTATGGCTAATGATTTTTTGATAAGGAAAAGAATATAGGTATCTTTCTAAGAAAAACCTTTCTTGGATGTAATGACTATTTTTGATCATTATAAGGCTTTGAATGATTAAAAAGGTATCGATTATTAAATTTTTAGTTGGAAATGTAATGATGATAAAGATTATTAAGGTTATATTAGATACTATATTGGTTATTTTTATTACTTTGGTAAAGGCGAAGATTTTACTTAGTAAGGCACTTAATATTTTGTAGCCATCTAGGGGAAAAATAGGCATTGTGTTAAAGAAGATGATAATAATATTGTAAAATATTAAATCTTCATTATTTATTTTAAGAAGAAATATTATTAATAAAAAAAGACTTTGGCTCGTGATGCCACCAAGGCTGATTATAAGTTCATGATTTGGAGAAATGTTAATGGGCGCGTTTATTTTCGTTAACCCTCCAAAGGGGTATATGTCAATTTTAATGATTTGATAGCCAAATATTTTGATAAAAAAAAGATGGCCTAGTTCATGGATAATAATGATTGTGAAAATTAATATGGTGGTTTTAAAGTAGCCACAGCAAAGGGCTATTAGAAAGTATAAATAGGTAAAGTTATTGATTTGCCACTTTTTTAAATGCTTCTTCATAGGTTATTTTGCTTTCGTTTTGGTAGTAAACTTCATAGGTTACATCACTTGCCGCGGAGGCTATGATGGTGTTTTCTTCTACGTAATCATAAAGTTTTAGGCTAACGTTGGTGATGTTACCATACCATATATCGATGCCATCAACACCTTGAATGATGGCGGTTTGGCCATAGTTTTCTTTCTCGCCAAGGTATACTAATATGCCACTTTTTAAGGCTTCGATGGGCGCATCTTTAGTAGTTTTTATTTGATAGCCTTCTTGGTAAGGAACTCTTTCTTTTAAGTTTATTTCGTTATTTACTTCGACTGCTTCGTTGGTTTTTAAATTGGTCATGATGTTGCCAAAGGTTTTTTGGACAAGGTTATTGATTTTGGTAAAGGAAAGATTATCTTCAAGGACTACTTTTTTATAGGTTTGGAGGTTATTTTCTTTGAGGTTAATGTATATACAACTTAAAAGAATAAAGATAATGCTAAGAAGGATTTTGGAAAAGATGTTGCTAATTTTTTTACTTTCTTTTTCGCCTTGGCATCTTTTTTTATGTCTTTTTAAGATTAAGTCCATTTCGTCCATGTTATCACCTAAAAAAGATTATGATTAATGATTATTATTTATTCATACAAAAGAGTTTTATTTGAGAATATGTAAAAGATAATTGATGTTACAATATTTATAATATAAATGATAATCATGTATTTTATGTTTAAAAGGTTATTTGTTAATACACTATAAAAGATGATGGCAAGTGTAAGGTTTAATAAATTTTTTAATAGGTAAATTAGTATGTTTTTAGATGGTTTCATTTTTCGGTTTAATAGGTAAAGAAAAATAAAGAGAATGGTGTTTTGATAGGTTTGGTATATAAGTAAGTCAAGGGTAAGACTAAAGAAAAGGATGATTGGTAATCTTTGTTTTTTGCAATCAGCAAAAAGGTTAAAGCATAAATAGGAAAAAATATTATTCATTGTTATTACTTCCTTTGATATAGACATAGTTTAAGTTTTCAAAGTCGGCGTAAGAAGTGATGATGATGGTATTTGTTATTTCATCATTAGGAATTATTTCTTTGATGGTGCCAATTTTGATGTCTTTGAAGAAATAGCTATAGTTTGATGTGGTTATTTCATCGTTTATATTTACGTTGTTATTGCTTGGCCAGTTTTTGATTATGATTTGACCGTTTTCACTTTCTAACAGGCCGTTATAGGGACCTATTTTGACGGCTATTTTGGTGTCTTTATGTTTTATTGTTTGGACAACAGATGTATGTTTATTGGTTTTAGATACTATGCCGATTAGGCCTTTTTCGTTTAAGACGACATCACCTTTTGATATGTTTTCTTCTTTTCCTTTTAAAATGGTGATTTCATTTGTTATGGTTAAGGGGTCATTGATTATGATTTTGCTGATGTTTGTTTCTTGAGTTTGGTTTTGAAAGGTTAATATTTCTTCGTAATCTTTTTTTAGTTTTTGTAGTTGTTCAGCATTTTCTAGTTCTAGGTTAAGGTTAAAATCTTTTTTGATGTAAAGGCTTAAGAATGGATCTTTTAAAAGGTAGATAGCCATAAAGAAGATGATTAAAATGATGATATTTTTACGATTCATTTTTTTTATCCCCTTTCAAGTAATCGTAAAAACTAAAGTAGTCATCTTTACCGATTATTAGGTGATCTATTAAGATGATGTTTAATAAAAATCCAGCATTTTGGATTTGTTTAGTTAGAAAGTAATCTTCTTTACTAGGTTTGGGGTTGCCACTTGGATGGTTATGCAATATTATTAGGCGCTGGGCATTATAGAGCATGGCTTCTTTAAATATTTCTTTGGGTTCGATTAGGCTTTTATTAGAGATGCCAATAAACATTAGTTTTGTGCCTAAAACGATGTTTTGGTTATTTAAAAAGATGGCGATGAATTTTTCTTGGGTTTCGTTTTCGAGTTTATCTTTATATTTTTGGTAGACTTCGGTGGTGTTGTTTAGTTTTATTTTTTCTTCATTTTCGTTTATGTTAAGGCGTTTACCAAGTTCGATGGCCGCTAGTATGGTGATGGCTTTTACTTTGCCGACGCCTTTGATGGATGCTAGTTTTGATAAGCGGCTATTTTTAAGGCCTTTTAATTTATCCATTTCTTGTAATATGGTAAGGGCTAGTTCTTGGACGTTTTTTTCTTTGGTTCCGGTTCTTAGTAATATGGCTAATAGTTCAGCGTTACTTAACATTTCAATTCCATATTTGATGGCTTTTTCTCTTGGTTTTTCTTCTTTGGGCATAGTTTTAAATGTACTAGTCACTATTATTCATCCTTTCTTGTAGTTCTTGAAGTAATTTTTCGTTTAATTTTTTGAGTATGTCGGGGTCAGTTGTTTGGTTTAGAAATAGTTCGTAATTGTTTAGAAGCTCTTTTTCTTCTTCATCTAAGGTTATATTTTTTTTATAGTATGATATATTTTGGTTTTTATAGTATTGTTCTAGTTGTTCTTTAGCTTTTTCGCTACTTCTTATGCTTCCTATTACTTGATAGTCATCGCCCTTTTTGATTATTAAGGCTCCCCCACTTGTTTTGGCTTTTTTAAGAGCATTATCGTAGTTTTTAAAAAGGCCTATTTGGTAGGCGGTGGCATTAGTGGTTTTTATTTTATTTAGTTTATTATAGGATATGTAAGCCATTGCCCCACCTAGTAATATAGCTGTTACGATGAAAATTAGCTTTTTTTTCAAAATATCACCTTCTTTAATTGTTATAGCATAAAAAAGGTGAAAAGCTTGTCGGTTTTAGTCGTTAGTTATTACAAATATTTTATTTTTTTTATAGAAGGCGTAGAAGATGTCTTTTTTGTCTAGGTGTTTTTTGGCGAGGTTATTTTCTAACCAGGTTTGGTTTTTATGTAAATATTCTAAGGTTTTTTTATTTACCGCGCCATCTAATATTAAGGGCATTGGATAGGTGGTTTTGGTGTGGAAAAAGTTATATTTAAAAATTGATAGTTTACCATTGGGCTCTAAAAAGGCATATTCAATATCTTCAATGTCTTTTATTTCTTTTTGTCTTAAGCTTAAGAGTAAGTCGTCCATGCTGTAGCGTTGTTTGGCCATTTCTTTATAGTTTACTTTGCCATCACAAATGATTAGGGATGGTTTACCACCAAAGAAGGCCCGAAAGGTGCGGGATTTGATGGAAATATAAGCAAGGGTTATTTCAAGGATGGTTAAAAGGCTTAAGGGTAAGATGGTAAGCCATATTGATTTTTCGGCATCTTCTATTGATATGGCTACTAGTTCGGCAATTAATATGGATATGATTAAGTCAATTATGCCTAGTTGACCTATTTCTCTTTTACCCATTATTCGGTATAGTAGGACAATGAAAAAGTAAAAGAAGCTTGTTCTTAAAAGGACGTTTATAAGTTCGTTCATGATTATCACCTAAAATTATTATGGTCTAACTTCTATTTTTTTAAACAAAACATATAGTATTTTAGGGTGATTATGGTGAAGATAATAAAAAGTTATGGAAAAACGGTTTTAATTTTTCTTTTGGTAATTTGTTTGGTTTGTTTTTTATTTGGATTATTTCAATTAATAGGTTTTTTAAGTTTTAAGACGACTTCTTTATTATTTATGATTTTTATGGTGATGTTGTTTTTGATTTTGGGTTTTAGGTATGGCAAAAAGGCAAATAAAAAAGGCTATTTAGCCGGGGTGAAGATTGGTTTGTGTTTAATTTTGGTGTTGGTTTTTATTAATTTTGTTTTTTATAAAACTAATTTTTCTTTGGAACGGATTGTTTATTATTTAGTTTTGATTTTGTCTAGTATTTTAGGAGCGATGATTGGGATTAATAAAAAAAGTTAAAACAAGTTTTTCTTTTTAAGCCATTTGGCTAGACAAAAGGCAATGATAAAGGAAATAATGACAATTATGATAAAGGCAAATGGACTTTTAGCTAGAAAACCTAAAGGAACGTTCATGCCTAGAAATGAAGCAATCATGGTTGGAATAGAAAAAACGATGGTGATGCCAGCTAGAAAGCGCATGGCAACGTTTAGGTTATTGGATATTATGGTGCCATAGGTATTGGTGGTTGATGATACTATTTCGCGGTAGATGGTGCACATTTCAATGCATTGTTTATTATCGATGATGGTGTCTTCTAAGACTATCATGTCTTCTTTATATATATCAATGACGTATTCTTTGCTTATTTTTTCTAAGACGGTGTTATTATATTTTAGGGAAGTGATGAAGTATAAAAGGGATTTTTCAATTTTTAGTATACCTAGTAGTTGGTTATTGTTGGTAAGGTTTAAGAGTTTTGGTTCTTTTATTTCAAGGTATTGTTGGAATTTGGTTAGGATTTTTAGGTATTCTTTTGAGGCTTCTTCTAGTATTTGAATGCAGAAGCGACTTTTTTTGGCTGTATAAAAGTTTGGTATTTCGTTATTTACAAAACGGTTTAATAGTTCGGTTTCTTTTAGGGATATGGTTATTAGGTGCAAATCATTTACTAATATGATGCCAAGAGAAAAGGTGTTGTATTCGTTTTTGGCATTTATATATGGTAAGTCAACGACTATTAATGTGGCTTCTTTGGTTTTTTTGATTCTTGGCAGGTCTTTTTCAACTAGCATTTCTTCTAAAAGGCTGGCATTTATTTCGATGTTTTTAGCTACGTAGTTTATTTCTTCTTTGGTGGGGTTTGTTAGGTTGATCCAAGTGTTTGGTTCAATGTTATTTATGGTTGTTAGTTTTTCGTTAGCTTCAGTGTTTTTATATATTTTTATCATATTCATCATCCTTTATTTTCATTATACCGCATCAATTTAAAAGTTTAAGTTTTTTTTTAATTTTTTGTCAAATAAAAATAGGTTTTAGTCACCTATTATTGTATATGTATTGTTAGTTTTTAAAACATATGTGTCTGTTTTATAGTATGTTTTGGTTTTGGGGTTTATTTCTTTTTTAGTTAGACGGAACTTAAACACTTTTAAAATTCAAAAATCTAGCAAGCCATTATAAAATGGTTATTTTTTTGTCAAATTTTAAAA
>CANQYR010000001.1 GCA_947628125.1 uncultured Bacilli bacterium | reverse complement strand
GAGCAGCATTTATTGATGCTGAACATGCACTTGATCCTACATATGCTAAAAATTTGGGTGTAAATATTAATGAACTTTTATTATCTCAACCAGATACTGGTGAGCAAGCTCTTGAAATTTGTGAAGCCTTAGTTAGAAGTGAAGCTATAAATATAGTAGTTATTGATTCAGTTGCAGCATTAGTACCACAAGCAGAAATAGAAGGTGAAATGGGAGATTCTCATGTTGGTTTACAAGCAAGGCTAATGAGCCAAGCTTTGCGTAAGCTTTCTGGAACAATAAATAAGACTAATACAATAGCAATATTTATAAATCAATTAAGAGAAAAGGTTGGAGTTATGTTTGGTAATCCAGAAACTACACCTGGTGGCCGGGCTTTAAAGTTTTATGCAACGATTAGGCTTGATGTTCGAAGAGGTGAGCAGATAAAGGGTTCTGATCAAGTAATTGGTAATAAGACTAATATTAAGGTTGTTAAAAATAAGGTTGCTCCACCTTTTAAGAGTGCTTGTGTGGATATTATGTATGGTGAAGGTGTTAGTAGAGAAGGAGAGATTGTTGATATTGCTTCGGAGTTAAATATTATTGACAAATCGGGAGCTTGGTATGCTTATAAGGGGGAAAAGATTGGTCAAGGTAAGGAAAATGTTAAGAATTTATTAAAGCAAAATAAGGCTCTTAAGATTGAGTTAGAAAATAAAATAAGAGAGCATTATGGGTTTAAGTTGATTAGTGATGATTTGCCTAAAGAATAAAATAAGGTTGAATGCAATTTATTTTTCTTTGAAACTATGATTTTTATGACTAGGTTTTTATAATCTTTAATGAGATGATTAACAAGGTTTAATTTTAGGCTTGACAAACATATATTTATAGTATAAAATCTATGTTGTTATGAAAAAGGAAAGAAATGTATCCACATTCACCTGAGCACTTGATTGCTGGGTTAAAGGCTTTTTTAAGAATTTTTTTGAGTTTATTCTTTTAAAAAGTAGGTGGATATTATCCGCCTTTTATCATGTATGGAGGTGCATTAATATAGCAAGCAAAAAAGATGAGTTACTAATTAATGACGCGATTAATGTTGCGCAGTTGATGGTAATTGGTCCCAATGGTGAGCAAATGGGAATTAAAAGTCGCGAGGATGCTTTGACTGTTGCTTCTTTTGCTGGTTTAGATTTGGTTTTGATGAGTGGCAATTCTACGCCCGCAGTAGCGAAAATTATGGATTATAATAAGTATCGTTATGAAAAGCAGAAAAAACAAAAAGAGGCCATGAAGAAGCAAAGAGAAACAAATAAGGATCTAAAAGAATATCGTTTGAGTCCTGATATTGATGTTCATGATTTTGATACGCGAGTTAGAAATGCAATGGATTATTTATTAAAGGGGCATAAGATTAAGGGCTTTATTCGTTTTAAAGGTCGGCAACTAGCTCATCCAGAACGGGGTAGAGAAGTTTTGATGCGGTTTGCTGAAAAATTGAATGATTATTCAGTTATTGAAACTCAAGTTAAGCAAGATGGAAAAATCATGACAATTATTCTTGCACCTAAAAAGTAAAGAAAGAAGGTTGTGTATGGCAAAGGGTCCAAAAATGAAGACGCATAAATCAAGTAGCAAAGTTTTCAAGAAAAAGAAAAATGGTTCTTTAAGTTACAAATTGAGTGGTGGAAATCATAAGACGAGTAAAGATAGTGCAAAACAAGTTCGGCAAAGAAGAAATAAAGGAACTTTAAGTAAAGGAGAAGCTAACAGAATTAAATCTGTTATCTAATAGGTGGTGATAATATGGCAAGAGTTAAAGGTGGAAGTGTCTCAAAGACATGTCGTAGAAAAGTTTTAAAGCAAGCTAAGGGTTATTTTGGTTCTAAGCATCGTTTATATAAAACAGCTCAGGAACAAGTTTTCCATAGTGGGGCTTATGCTTATCGTGATAGAAGAAGAAAGAAAAGAGATTTTAGAAAACTTTGGATTACACGTATTAATGCAGCTTGTCGGGAAAATGACATCAGTTATTCAAAATTCATTAATGGTTTAAATATTGCTGGTGTAACAGTTAATAGAAAGATGCTTGCTTCTATTGCTATTGATAATAAAGAAGCATTTAAAGAATTAGTTAATGTTAGTAAAGATGCTTTAAAAAATGGCAAGAAAGTTGTTAAGGAAGAAGTTAAAGTTGAAACTACTAAGGAAAAAGCTACTGATAATAAGTATGAAAAGATGACATTAGCTGAGTTAAAAGCTGCTGCTAAAGAAAAAGGCGTGAAAGGTTTTTCTTCTATGAAGAAGGCCGAATTGTTAGAAGCTTTAAAATAGACAAGGTAAAATTTGTCTATTTTTGCGTATTTTAATGGTAATTTAGGCTTGTTATAATGAAAAACTAGTGCTATAATCTTTTTTAGAAACCAAAGGAAGGGAGGGATTAAAGATGAATTCAAATAAGGTCTATGTTAAAGACGGAAATATTGACAACGCATTAAGAAAATTTAAGGTGAAATTTGCTAAAAGTGGTGTCCCTTCTGAACTTAAAAAAAGGAAACATTATGAAAAACCTGGCGTGAAGAAAAGAAACGCGAAAAAAGAAATGATTAAAAATGCTAGGAAGCATAGAAGAGATTAAGAGTAATTCTTAATTTTTTTTTAGCTTATTTTGTCGATTGTCTTTAGGTTTTTTGATTTTCTTGATATGCTTTTGCTGGTGATATTATGGAATTATATTATCAAAATGAAACGTTATATGTTGATATTGATACTTTATTAGATGAAGGAAATTTATCGTTTTTGAAAAATAAAATATTTAAGATTGTTTCGGATTATGATATTGATCATATTGTGATTTTAAACAGGACTAAAAAGGCTTTAAATAGGTATTATTTAAAACAGTTTAAGGATGAATATTATGATAAGTTTCATGGAAGAATTAGTATTCGGTAGGAAAGTTTTGTCGAAAAAAACGAAGTTGATTGCAAATTAAAGAAAAAAAATTATAATATTAATTGCTTAAAAGACATGGCTCCCTTTGGAAGGAGTTAATATGAATTTAAAGAAAATAACTAAGGGGTTATTAGTGTTTTTAGGCATCTTTTTCTTGGCTTTAGATGTTAAGGCCAGTGAGTTTAATATTAAAAGTGTTCAGTATAAAGATTATACGTATACTAATAATGGTAAGGTTTATCAATTTAATCTTTTTTATGATGATGATAGTAAATTGCCTTTGTTTCAAGAACATGGTAATCAAAACTTTATAGATGGTGAAGGCTATTCTAAGGAAGTTAGAATGTTTAATTGGGATGGGGTAGTTAATAATGCTCTTTATTTAACGACAAATGGAGAAGCGGTAAGTGATTCAAATGCTGAGTTAAGGGCGGCGATGCAAATATATATTTATGAGGATTTTGCTCGTCGTAATAAGGATAATTTGCAGTTTAATTTTGATGTTTCTAAGTATCATGAGATGGCTAATAAGCTATTAGAAGATGGCAAGAAAATGACCAAAGAAAAAACTCTTTATTATACGGTTAAGCAAGATAAGTGGACCAATATTGATAAAGAGTTAAGAGTTTCTTATGATGAGATGCGTTTTGAAGATGTTTTTAGTTTGTATCCTAATATGATTGGTGAGCAAACGGAAAGTGGTTTTAAGGTTAAGGGTTTAAATGTTGGGGAATATCAAGTTAAGTTGGATGTGAAAGAAGATAGTGAAGATGGGGTATATTATATTTCTAGTAGTATTTTAAAGTCTAATTATTGGTTAGTTACAAAACCAAGAGTAGCGAATACAACTTTTGATTTTAAGGTTATTCCACCTATTTATGATATTTCTTCTGAAAATAAAGATGGTTATAGTATTGATGTAGCTAATTATGCTTTGAAAGGTGATGTGGTTAAGTTTAATTTGCAAGTTTTTGATGATTATGAGTTAGAAGATGTGCATGTTTTAAAAGAAGATAAAGATGAGGTTGAACTTAAAGATGATAGTTTTATTATGCCGGATAGTAATGTTCAAGTAATAGTTAATGTTAAAAGAAAATATTATAATATTAAGGCTTTGGATACTTTAGGGGCAAAGATAAGTGTTCAAGATAAAGCAATGCAAGGTGATGTTATATCATTTACAGTTGATGTTTTAGATGGTTATGCTTTAAAGGATGTTTTGTTAAATGGTGTATCAATTGATTTTAGTGGTAATAGCTTTGTTATGTTAGATGATGATGTTGTAATAGAAGCTGTTTTAGAAAAGAAAGCTTATAATGTTTTTATAAAGCAAGATGTGGATATGGTTTTGACTTCTTCCTCTTATGTTTGGGATAGCGAGGTTTCTTTAGATTTTAAAGAAGTTTTAGGCTACGAGTTAGATAGTATTGTTGTAAAAGATAAAGATGGTAATAATATTGATTGTAAGGATATGAAGTTTAATATGCCTAAAAGTGATGTTTTTGTGGATGTTTTAGTTAAGAAGAAAAGCTATAATATTTATGTTTTTGATGATTTGCCTATTGATGTAGATAAAACGGCAATTTGGGGTGATGTTGTTAAGATAAAAAACAATAGTAATTGCGGTTTATTGGCTAAGACTTTGGATGGTAAGGTTTATGATTTAACGTCTAATGAACTATTAATGCCAATGGCTGATATTTATATTTATAGTTCTGATATTTGTACGAAAGATGAGGTTTTAAAGTTTTCGGTTTCTTATAAGGATAGTTATGGTCATCTTTTAGCGCCTACAGATTATTATACACCTGGATCAATTATTCCTATTCCTTTTTATACGGATTATGAGCGTATTTATGCAATTGATAGTGATGGGACAATTTATTATGATTTAACGGATATGTATCAGGTGCCTTTTAATGATGTAGTTTTAATTTATGATGGTAAATTTGATGATGAGGTAATAAGTGCGGATATGTTAGATAATTATGTTTATGAAAATGTGCCTAATACAGCTGAAAATGTTAGTTTGATGTGCATTATTGTTGCCGGAGTTTTCATTTGTTATGTTAAGAAATTTTTGTTTGTTTAGTTTGATTGTTTGCTGTTTATTTTCTAAGGCTTATCATTTAGCTAAGAATGATCTTTTACATGCTTATAGTTTTAATAGTAATGTACTTATGATTCCCAAGATAAGTTTTAAGGAACCTTTTTATGACACTATGGATCCTTATAATGATTTAAATTATGGGATAATGGTTTTAGATAGGAAAGATGATGCACCTTTGGTTTTGGCAAGTCATTCAGGTGATGGTATTCATTCTTATTTTAAGCATTTGGAAAAGTTAAGTATTAATGATGAGTTTTTTATTTTAAGTGCTGGGTTTTCTAATAGGTATGTAATTAAAGATATTTTTTATAAGGAAAAAGATGGAATATTAAGTTTAAGTAATGTTTCTTCTAGTGATGTCATTTTGCTTACTTGTAGTAAAAAGGTTTCTAATAAACAAGTTTATTTTATTGGTAAAAAAGTGTAAAATTTATGTCAAAAATGTTAAAAAAGTGCAATTTTTTGCATTTTTTTTATGAAAAAAAAAGGAAATGAAGGTGTCTTTGGTAATATATATAGTTATGAGGTGAAAGTTCATGCATCAAAATAAGATCGATGAAATAAGAGCTAATGCTGATATAGTGCAAGTAATAAGTGGCTATATACCTCTTACTTTAAAGGGACGTAATTATTTTGGGGTGTGTCCTTTTCATGATGATCATTCGCCTTCGATGAGTGTTAGTAAGGAAAAACAGCTTTATCGGTGCTTTTCTTGTGGGGCGGGTGGTAATGTTTTTAATTTTGTTAAAGAGTATGAGAATGTATCTTTTTTAGAAGCAGTTAAGATTGTTGCTTCAAAAGTTGGTTTAAGTTTTAGTTATGATTCTGATAAAAGGAAAGATGCTTTTGAAAAGGAACATAAGTTAATGAATTTATGTATGACTTATTATCAGAATAATTTAAATTCTAAGGAAGCTTTGGAGGCTCGAAGCTATTTAAATTCCCGAAGTATTGATAAGGATATTATTAAGATGTTTCATTTAGGTTTTGCTTTTAAGGGTAATAATTTAACGAAAGCGTTGAAAAGTAATACTTCTATGTTAGAGAGTTTAGGTTTAACTAAGGAAGATGGTGGTGATGTTTTTCAAAATCGGATAATTTTTCCTATTTTTAATCCTTTAGGAGATGTAGTCGCGTTTATTGGTAGAACTTTATTAAAAGATGGTATTCCTAAGTATTTAAATAGTAAGGAAACGGCTATTTTTAGGAAGGGTAATGTTTTATATAATTATCATAATGCAAAAGATTATGCAAAGAAAAATAAGAAGATTATTATTGTTGAGGGGAATATGGATGCAATTAGGATGAGTGCTTGTGGTTTTTTAAATACCATCGCGCTTATGGGAACGGCTTTAACTAGTAATCATATTGATTTATTAAAGAAACTTCGGGTGCCGGTTGTTTTGTTATTAGATAATGATGATGCTGGTAAGGTTAATACTTATCAAAATGGTCTTTTACTGGAAAAGGAAGGTGTAAATGTTCGGGTTGTTAGGTTATCTTTGGCTAAGGATCCGGATGAATATTTAGTTAAATTTGGGCCTTTGAAGATGGAGGAGGCTTTAAAGCATGATGTTTCTTTTTTAGATTTTAAGTTAAATTATTTGAAGGAAAGTTATAATTTATCTGATTATAAGGATTTGATTTTATATTTAAAAGAGGTATTAAAGACAATTGATGGTAGTGATGCTTTGGAATCAGAGGTTATTTTAAAAAGGCTGGCTAGTGATTATGATGTTTCGTATGATTTACTTAAAAGTATGGTAAAGCCTAAAGAAAATGTTTTCGTACCTATAAATGATGTTTCAAAGAAGGTGCGAAAAAGTAGGTATGATTTATGTGCTTCGATGATTCTTTATTATATGATGAATGATGAAAAATACATCAAGAAGTTTCAAAGTAAGTTAGGTTATTTTAATGAAAAAAAGTATCGACAAATTGCGAGTGAAGTTTTATACTATTACGAAAAACACCGAATGATTAATTTAGCTGATTTTTTAAGTTATGTAGAGGTTTCACCTATCAAAGATGATATTTTAGAGTTATTAAAAAGTATAAAAAAAGAAGATGTGAGTGATAATACAATGGATGAGTATTTAAAAAATATTCGGCTAATTATGATTGATGAGGAAATTACTGATTTAAAGAAGAAGCAAAAGGAGTCAATGGATGAGAATGAAAAAAATGAGTTAGCTAGTAAGGTTATTGATCTTAAGAAGGAAAAAGAAGAAATAAAAAAGGAAAGAAGTGATTTTTAATGACAAAGTATGAAATGAAGAAGGAAGAGTTAGTTAAAAAAGGTAAGTTAGAGGGTTATTTATTGGTTTCAGAAGTTTCCGAGGTTTTGAAGGAGTGTAAGGTTTCTAAGGAGGAAGCTTTAGAGTTTAAAACTTTCTTAGAGGATGAGGGAATTGATATTTTAGAAGAAGCTCCATTAAAGAAGGTCAATATGGTTAATGAGATTAAGTCTTTTGAGGAACGAAAAAATGAGCTTATAAAAATTGGCAAGGCTAATGGAAAGATTACTTATGAGCAATTAGCTAGTTCTTTAAAAGGTCTTGAGGTTGATAATGATTCATTAGATATTTTATATAATGAGTTAGTTTTAAATAAAATTGAAATTGTTGGTGAAGATGATGATACGGAAAGTGATGTTAGTGATATTATTTTAGATGATGCTGAAATAACGAAGGATATTAATATTAATGATCCAGTAAGGATGTATTTAAAGGAAATTGGGCGTATTTCTTTATTGTCTTCTGAGGAGGAGATGGATTTATCTATAAGAGTTGCCAGTGGTGATGAAGAGGCTAAAAATCGGTTAGCAGAGTCTAATTTAAGGCTTGTTGTTTCAATTGCTAAAAGGTATGTTGGGCGAGGTTTATTGTTTTTAGATTTAATTCAAGAGGGTAATATTGGCCTTATGAAGGCAGTTGATAAATTTGATTATGATAAGGGTTATAAGTTTTCTACTTATGCAACTTGGTGGATAAGGCAAGCAATTACAAGGGCTTTGGCTGATCAGGCAAGAACTATCAGGGTGCCAGTGCATATGGTTGAGACAATTAATAAGATGGCACGTATTCAAAGGCAGCTTACTTTGGAGCTTAATAGAGAGCCTAGTGAGGAAGAGATTGCAAAGAAAATGGGTATTTCGGTTGAGAAGGTTCGGGATGTGATTAAGATTAGTCAAGATCCAGTTTCTTTGGAAACGCCTATTGGTGAGGAAGATGATTCACATTTAGGTGATTTTGTTAAGGATCCAAATAGTATGACGCCTGAGGAGTACGCTACTAATGAGATATTAAAGGAAGAGATTAAAGAGGTACTTGGAACTTTACAGGAAAGGGAGCAAGAGGTTTTGGAGCTTCGTTTTGGGCTTATTGATGGTACTAGTCATACTTTGGAAGAGGTTGGCAAGAAGTTTAATGTTACAAGAGAAAGAATTAGGCAAATTGAGGCTAAGGCGTTAAGGAAGTTAAGGCATCCATCAAGGGCAAAGAAGTTAAAGGACTTTTTGAATGATTAATGAATTCAAAGCGGATTAAAACGTTGGTCAGCTTGATTGATTCTGATATGAAGGTTATTGATGTTGGAACTGATCATGGTTATGTGCCAATTTTGCTTAGGCAGCGAAATATTTCGGTTGTGGGGTGTGATATTCATTTAAAGGCTTTAGCTTCAGCGCGTAAGAATATTTTAATGCATCATATGGAAAATGATATTTCTCTTTATTTGTCGGATGGTTTAAATAATGTGGATGTAAAAGGCTTTGATACTTTAGTTATTGCTGGGGTTGGTGAGAAAACGATCGAGCATATTTTAAGTAATGAGGATAAGTTAAAAGATATTAAGAATTTAGTTTTGCAGGCTAATAATGCTCATGATCAACTGCGGTTATTTCTTAACCAGAAAAATTTTAAGCTTGTTAAGGAAGTATGTCTTTTTGAGAAGAAAAAGTGGTATGTTATTATGAAGTTTAGTTATGGCAAGGAAGTTTTAAGTAAAGAAGAGATATTATTTGGCAAGTATAATTTAGAAAACAAGGCTTATTATGAGTATAAGTTAAATGATTTGCGAAAGATTTTACCTTTGGTTCCTAATAAAGAAGAGGTTTTAGAGAAGATAAGAATTTTAGATGATTATCTTTCTAAGTAACTGTTAGTTATTTTTTTGCTAGCAGTTTTTTATTTTTTAAGTTTGTTTTGTGATATAATATTTTAAGTGCGTTAGGAAAGCGGTGAGGTAATGAAAAGAAAAGAAGTAGATATTGATTTATTATCGCCAATGATGAAACAGTATATGGAAATAAAAGATGAGCATGAGGATGAGTTACTTTTTTATCGGCTTGGTGATTTTTATGAGCTTTTTTTTGAGGATGCTTGTTTAGCAAGTCGTGAGCTTGAGTTAACTTTAACTGGAAAGAATGCTGGTTTAAGTGAGCGAGTTCCTATGTGTGGTGTGCCTTTTCATTCGGTAAAGCCTTATATTGAGAAGTTAGTTAATAAGGGTTATAAAATTGCTATTTGTGAGCAGTTAGAGGATCCTAAAAGTGTAAAAGGGATGGTTAAAAGAGGTGTGGTTCAGGTAATAAGTAAGGGAACGGTTGTTGATTTAGAGCTTTTAAATGCTAGTAGTAATCATTATATAGCAAGTATTATTGATTATAAGTATATGTATGCTATTTGTTATGCGGATATTTCAATTGGTAAGCTATATGTGGTAAATGTTTTGCATCAAATGGAAAAGCTTATGGGAACGATTTTAAATTTAGGGGTTTTGGAGGTCGTTTTAAAAGATAATAGTGATTTAAATTTAGTGCAAACGTTAAAGGGAACTTATGGGATTGAGGTTTCTTTTTGTGACAAGAGTTTAGATAATGAATATACTAATTTATATGAACATTTAAGTGATATGCATCAAATTGAATCGGTTAAGATGCTTCTTTATTATTTGGTTGTTAAGGAGTTAAAAAATTTAAGTCATTTTGAAAAGGCTGAGGTGGTTATTTTAGATGATTTTTTAGCGCTTGATGTTCATACGGTTAGAAATTTGGAGTTAATTACGACTTTAAGGCTTAAGGATCGGACGTATTCTTTATTGTGGCTTTTGGATAAGACAAAGACAGCGATGGGGGCAAGGATGCTTAAAGAGTGGTTAATGAAACCGCTTTTGGATGAGAAGTTAATTAATGAACGTTATGACATGATTGAGGTTTTTAATAATGAGTTTATTTTGAAAGAAAAGTTAAGGGATTTATTATATAATGTTTATGATATTGAGCGTTTGTGTGGGAAGGCTAGTTGTGGGTCTTTAAATGCTAGAGATGTTTTGCAGTTAAAAAATAGTTTAAAGGTTTTGCCTGAGATTAGTGATATTTTAAAGAAGGTAAATTATGGGGTAGTGTTAAATACACATGAGAAGTTATTTGCTTTATTAGATGCGGCGATTTATGAAAATCCACCAGTTACTTTAAAAGAAGGCTATTTAATTAAGGATGGTTATAATAGTGAGTTAGATGAGTTAAAGAGTATTCGTAGTGGTGGTAAGGATTTTATTGCTAGGTTTGAAGAGGATTTAAAAAAGAAGAGCAATATTAGTAATTTAAAGGTTGGTTATAATAAGGTTTTTGGCTATTTTATTGAGGTTAGTAATGGGCAAAAGGATAAGGTTACGGATGATTTAAGGTGGGAAAGAAGGCAAACTTTAACTAATTGTGAGCGTTATATATCACCAGAGTTAAAGGAAAAGGAAGCTTTGATTTTGAATGCTGAGGAAAAGATTATTGAGCTTGAGTATTCGTTGTTTATGGATATTAAAAAGGAAATATTAAAGGAAGTATTAGCTTTAAAGGATACGGCTCATATTTTAGCTAATGTTGATGCTCTTTGTTCTTTGGCAACTTGTGCTGAGGAGTATCATTTAGTAAGACCAGTTCTTAATCATGAACATATTATTGATATAAAAAATGGTTTTCATCCTGTTATTAGCAAGGTTAGTAATAGTGATTATGTTAAAAATGATTGTGTAATGGATAATACTATTAATACGCTTTTGATTACGGGTCCTAATATGAGTGGTAAGTCAACTTATATGCGGCAGTTAGCAATTATTATTATCATGGCTCAGATGGGTTCTTTTGTGCCGGCTGATGAAGCTAATTTACCTATTTTTGATAAGATTTTTACAAGGATTGGGGCAAGTGATGACTTAGTTAGTGGGCAGTCAACTTTTATGGTGGAGATGCAGGAAAGTAAGAATGCTATTTTAAATGCGACGGTTAATTCTTTGATTTTGTTTGATGAGCTTGGTCGTGGTACGGCAACTTATGATGGTATGAGTTTAGCTAAGGCCATATTAGAGTATGTTACGAAAAAGATTGGTTGTAAAACGCTTTTTTCGACGCATTATCATGAATTAACTAGTATTGAAAGAGAAATATCATCAATAAAGAATGTGCATGTAAGTGCGATTGAGGAAAATAAAAATTTGATTTTTTTGCATAAGGTTAAAAGTGGAGCCCTTGATAAAAGTTATGGTATTCATGTGGCTAAGTTAGCAGGGTTACCAGAGGAAATTATTGTAAGTGCTTCTAAGACTTTGTCTTATTATGAAAATAATAGTAAAAGTAAAAAGGCAAGTTCTGTGCAGTTAGAGATGGAGTTTCCTATGGAAGAAAAAGATAGTTTGGTAAATGAGCGGTTAAAAGCTATTGATGTTTTGCGTTTAACACCTTTAGACGCTTTAAATGTGCTTTATGAGTTAAAGAATTTAGTCGATAAG
This sequence comes from uncultured Bacilli bacterium, assembly GCA_947628125.1. Taxonomy (GTDB): domain Bacteria; phylum Bacillota_I; class Bacilli_A; order RF39; family UBA660; genus Ventrenecus. The sequence goes on along the minus strand of CANQYR010000001.1, from coordinate 23,643 downwards.
TCATAGAAAGAACACCGGATTGTTGATATTTTGGGGTTCTTTTTTTATGGGTATTGGTTTAGGAGTTATTTTGGGTTCATTAGTTTTTTCCATGAAAACTTTGGCTACTTTAAAGGCGTCTTTAGCATTCTTGATCATGGGTTTGGCTTTCATGTAAAGGGGAATTACTTGGTTACAAAAGTTTAGGGTTTTGTTTAAGCGGGAGAATATTAATGGCCATGACATTTTAGGTGGCATATGATCACTTCCTTGTTATTATTTTATGCTTTTTTGTCAATGACATTGAATATTTAAGGTGGGTTTGTTAAAATAAAATTAATAAAGGGTGATTATTATGGATATTTTTATATTGTTTTTATTAGGGGTAATATTAGGTTTTTTGCTTTGCTTTTTTAGTAATTATCCTTTTGGGAAAAAAGCTAAGGCTAGTTTATATGTTTTAGTAATTGTTTTACTTTTTTTGATGTTTTTATTTTATTATTATAATTTTGGGTTTACTTATATGTTTTGGGCTAGTTCTTTGGTAAGTTTACTTTTGATTAGTATTTTTATAACTGATATTAAGTATATGATTATTCTTGATACGCCTTTGGTTTTAAGTGGGGTTTTAATTATTATTTTAAAGTTTGTTTATTTTGGGTTTGAGGCATTATTAAGTGGTGTTATAGGTGGTATTTTATTGTTTTTGCTCATATATATTTTTTATAAGGTGACCAGTTATATTTTTAAAAGGCCAACTTTAGGTTTTGGTGATATTAAGTTATGTTTTATAATTGGTTTGTTTTTAGGTTTTGGTTTGGGGTTATGTAGTTTATGTTTAGCGGTTTTTTTGGCTCTTCCTTATACGGTGTATAGTTTATTTAATGATAGGGAAAAGCTTGTTGCTTTTGGGCCTTTTTTGGCTTCATCTTTGTTTGTGGTTTTTCTTTTTCAGGATAAGTTTCAGTTATTATTGTCGTTCTTATTTTAAAAATGCTTTACAATTTTAGTTTATCTTTGTTATAATACTGTTAGTTTTCTTTATTAGAAAAGGAGGTTTATTATGGCAAAAAATGAAAATCGTCAATTCTTGGGATTAAAGTGTACAAGATGTGGTAAACAAATTCGTCCGACAATTAAAAATAAGAAGAATACTCCGGATAAATTAGAAATTAAAAAGTATTGTCCAAATTGTAGGCAAGAAGTTGTTTTTAAAGAGACTAAATTAGGAAAATAGGGGGAATTTAGATGAACATTAATATTAATGATATTAAAAATGGAATGACAATTATTATTGATGGTAATCTTTGTCAGATATTGGAGTTTCAACATGTAAAGCCTGGTAAGGGTAGTGCGTTTGTTAGAATTAAGCTTAAGAATTTAAAGACGGGCGCGGTTGTTGAAAATTCATATAATACCAATATTAAGATTGAGAAGGCTCATATTGATCGTAGTACAATGCAGTATTTATATAATGATGGTAATAATTATGTGTTTATGAATATGGAAACTTATGATCAAGTAGAGGTTCCATCTTCAAAATTAGAAAATGAAGCTAAGTATTTAAAGGAAGGGTTAGAAATTAGTCTTGAATATTATGAAGGTGAGCTTTTAGGTGTTACTTTGCCGGAGAAAATTGAGTTTACAGTTGTGGAGACTGAACCGGCTGTTAAGGGTAATACGGCCAATAATGCAATGAAAGATGCTGTTATTGAAACTGGTTATACTGTTAAGGTTCCACTTTTTATTAATGAAGGTGAGAAAATTATTATTTCAACTAGTGATGGTAAATATTCAGGACGAGCTTAATGGCTCTTTTTTTTTTTATTTAAATTTCCCAAAATGCTTTTTTTTTGGTATTCTTTTAATGGATGGTGATTTTAAATGAAACGTTTTTTGGCTACCATTTTAAGTATTATTGTAGTTTGTCTTTTAATTGTATTTACGTTTTGTTTTGTTTTAAGATCAAAGCTTAGTAAGGAAAGTATTTTAAAGGCTGTTAATGATAATGATTTGAGTGTTTTTATTACGAAGATAGATAATCAAGAGTTGTTAGATATTTCAAGGAAAGTTTTTAAAACTTTGTCAATGCCAGAAGATTCAATTGAGCAGGTGTTAAATTCCAAGGCAACTAAGAATTTTTTGGGTATTTATACTTTTAATGCAATTAATGCGGTTATAGATCCTAATGGACAGGATATTAAAGTTACTAAGGAGGATATTGAGGCTTTAGTAAAGGATAATATTTTAATTTTACAGCAAGATTTATCTAAGGAGGAGCAGGTTTTTTTAGAAAGTTATGAAGAAAAGGCTTATGAGTATCTTGATAGTCATGCTGATGAGATTATAAATATGCTTCCTTCGCCAAAGGATATTATGAATAAAATTGATCAGGATAATTTGATGCTTTATGAAAATATTAGTTTGAAGGATGTTACGGATTTTATTAGGCTAATTAAGAGTAATGTTTTTTTAATATCTTTGGCTTGTGGAATATTATTGTTATTATTTATTATTTATTTATTAGTTAGGAAAAGATGTTTTAAGTATTATGCTTCGTTAGGGTTTGTTTATTCGTTTTTGATGGTTTTAGTGGAGATTGTAATTTTAACGGTTTTAAAAAGCGAGTATTTAGATAAGTTAGCTTCTTTTGGTGATTTGGTTAATAATTTAATTAATAGTTTGTCTAAGAGTATTTGGTTATTTATTATTCCTGGTTTTATTATAAGTATTATTTGTAGTGTTATTTATAAGAAAAAGGTGAAGAGTTGAAAAAGTATGTAAAGAAAGTTATTTTAGAGTATGAGAAAAAGATTTTAAGTTCTTGTTCTTTAAGAGATTTGGATGAGTTTGATAGGTTAATTAAAAGGCTTAATCATGAGCGGCTTATTCATTTGTTAGTAACAATGTTTTATGCTTTATTGACAATTATTTTTATGGCTATGGGTCTTTTAAGTGGTTATTTTTTGATTATTTTTGGGATATTGCTTATATTTGTTTTATGTTATGTCATATATTATTTTTGGTTAGAAAAGCATATTCAGTATTTATATACTTTATATGATAAGATGATAGAAAAGGTTGGTGATTTTAAATGACTTTATGGGAGGATTTAGAATATAGGGGTTTGATAAAGGATGTATCTAATCCTAATATTAAAGAATTGTTAAATGAAGGTGGTTTATCTTTTTATATTGGGGCTGATCCTACTGCGGATAGTTTACATATTGGGCAGTTACCAACGTTTTTGATGGTGGAACGTTTAAAAAGATATGGTCATAAGCCTTATATTTTAGTTGGGGGGGCAACTGGAAGAGTTGGTGACCCAAGAGGAACTGGGGAAAGAGAAAAAGCAGATATAAATGTTATTGAAGCTAATTTTGTTAAGATTAAGAAGCAGATACAAAAGTTATTTGGCGATGATGTGGTTATTGTTAATAATTATGATTGGTTTAAGGATATAAATTATATTGATTTTTTAAGGGATGTTGGTAAATATATCAATGTTAATTATATGTTAAATAAAGATTTGGTTAAGAGGCAATTGGATATTGGTATTTCGTATGCAGAATTTTCTTATATGTTGATTCAAGGTTATGATTTTAAAAAATTAAATGAGTTATATGGTGTTACTTTACAGTTTGGTGGTTCTGATCAATGGGGTAATTTAACTACTGGTATTGAGTTAATAAGGAAGTTAAATAATAAGGAAGTTTATGCCTTTAGTATGCCTTTGACGGTTGATGCAAGTGGGATGAAGCTTGGTAAGTCCTATGGTAATGCTTTATGGCTTGATAAGGAAAAAACTTCAAGTTATGAGTTGTATCAGTATATTTTAAATTTTGAAGATGTGATGATGGAGGATTATTTAAAAAGGTTTACTTTTTTAAGTAAGGAAGAGATTGACTTGGTTATAAAGGAACATTTTTTAAAGCCAGAACTTAGGATTGCTCAGAAAAGGCTTGCTTATGAAATTATTAGCTTTTTACATGGGGAAGATGAGTATGATAAGGCAAAGAAAATATCTGAGGCTTTATTTAACAATGATGTAAAGAGTTTAACTGATGATGATATTTTAGTCGCGTTTAATGGGGTTAGTACGTATGAAGTTTTAAAAGACATGAGTCTTATTGATATTTTAGTTAGTAATAATATTGCCTCTTCAAGAAGGGAAGCAAGGGAGTTTTTAAGTGGTAAGGCAATTAGTTTAGATGGGGATATTGTCTGTGATGAGTCTTTAACACTTGGGGATAAAAGGAAGGTTCATTTACTTAGAAAGGGTAAGAAAAAGTATTTTGTTTTGAAGTTGAAGTAGTATAATTTTTTAGGTTAATTGTCATAATAATATTGGTGATTTAAGGATGAAACATAATTTGTTTTTAGATGCTGGGTTAGTCCTTACTAATGAGTGTTTAATTGATACGAAAAAGGAAAAAAATGTTATTGTGAATCATTATTATGTTCAAGATAAGCTTGTTTCGAAGATCAAACATGGCAAGGGTGATTATTTTACTATTAAGTTTGATGATATTGCTTTTTATCGGGATGATAAGGTTATTGCTAATGTTTTGAAAAAGATTTTGCGGTTATTTTTGAAGAAGTATCATAAAGGGGGAACAATTTTAATTTTAGGTTTAGGAAATTCATCTATTTTAGGTGATTCTTTTGGCGTTAAATGTTTAAATAATATTATCGCGACAAATCATTATAATGATATTTATATGATACCTAAGGTGGCTTTGTTTAGTCCTGAGGTAACTAATAAAAGTGGTATTTCTTCTTTTCGGCTTATTTCGAATGTGGTTCATGATTTAAAGCCAGATGTTATTTTGATAATTGATTCGTTGGCAACGGAAAATGATAGTTTACTTAATCGAACTTTAGAGGTTAATGATTGTGGTATTGTTTATGCTGATGCTTTAAAGGATAATAAGTGTATTAATCAAAAGACTTTTGGGGTGCCAGTTTTGATGATTGGGTATCCAACTTTATGGAAGCGAAAGAATGGGTATTTTTCTAAGCTTAATTTAGAGGAAGATATTGATAAAATGAGCCATTTGGTTTCTTTGGTAATTAATCAAATTATAATGTCTTAAAACGACATTTTTTTTATTGTTTGTTTTGTATAATATTTATGGGTGATAATTATGGGGAAGTTTAAAAGTAAAAGACCAAGGCGTTTTAAGGTGGTTATATTTTGTTTTCTTTTTTTAGTTAGTTTTATCTTATTTTTTTCTTATTTTGTTGATCCATCGGTTTTTAATTTTTATGTTAAAAGGCAGTTTAATTCGGGTAATCTTTTGAGTTCAATATTTAAGGAAACTTTTAGTAGTTATGATCAAAATGAAGATGATGGTAAGTCAGTTTATATTCCGGATCCTAATCCTTTAGAGAACAAGGATGAGCCTTTGGTGTATATATATAATTCGCATCAAAAGGAGGAGTATTATATTGATTTGAAGATGGATTATGGTATTAATCCATCGGTTATGACGGCTAGTTATATTTTAAGGGAAAAGTTAAATGGACTGGGTGTTTCTTCGATGGTGGAAACAACTGATATGGCTGATTTGTTATTGGAAAATAATTTTAATTATGCTGATAGTTATAAGGCTAGTCGGTTGCTTTTAGAAAAGGCAATTGAAAAGTATCCTTCTTTGAATTATTTTATTGATTTGCATAGAGATTCTATTTCTTATAGTAGTTCTACTATTAGTTTGAAAGATTTATCGTATGCGAAAGTTTTGTTTGTTATTGGTGTTGATCATGATGGTTATGAGGAAAATGAGAAGTTAGCTAAAGAACTTAGTGATGAGATGAATAAGCAGGTTTTGGGTATTTCAAGGGGAATTATGAGAAAGGGTGGTCCTTATAATAATGGGGTTTATAATCAGGATTTAGATAGCAATGTTATTTTAATTGAGGTTGGTTCATCATATAATTTTATTAATGAAGTTAATTTGACAATGGATGTTTTGGCTAAGAGTATTAAGGCGGTGATAGGATAATGGAAAAGAAGAAAAAGCCAAATATTTTCTTGCGGATTTTGCTTTTATTATTTATTGTTTATATATCTTTAACGATTGCAATTAGTACTGGTTATTATGAGGGTAAGTTAAATGAAAAGGCAGTTGTTACAGAAGAGGGGATGCGGCAATTTGAGGAAGATGTAAAGTTAGGTAAGGATGTTGATATTAAAGATTATATAAGTGATGTAAAAGAAGATTATGCAAGTAATACTAGTAAGGCGGGTATTAAAATAGCAGGTGGGGTGGAGAAGTTTATGACTGATGGTATTACAAAAGTGATTGATGTTTTAAAAACGTTATTTACATTTGTTGTATAATTTTAATGGTGATAAAAAATGAATATAAAGGAAAAGCTTGCTATTTTAGCGGATGCGGCTAAGTATGATGCTTCTTGTTCTTCTTCGGGTAGTCAAAGAAAGAATACTAATGGTATTGGTAATGCTTATAGAAGTGGGATATGTCATTCTTTTTCAGCAGATGGTAGGTGTATTTCGCTTTTAAAAATATTGTTAACTAATAGTTGTATTTATGATTGTAAGTATTGCCCGAATAGGCGGAGCAATGATGTTAAAAGATCGATGTTTAGTGCTAAAGAAATATGTGAGATTACACTTAATTTTTATCGCCGCAACTACATCGAGGGATTGTTTTTAAGTTCAGGAATTATTAAGGATCCTGATTATACGATGGAAAAGTTAATTGAGGTTATATCGATGCTTCGGCATGATTATCATTTTAACGGTTATATTCATTGTAAGGCTATTTTAGGTAGTAGTTCTTATTTAATTAAGAAGTTGGGTTTATTAGTTGACCGGTTAAGTTGTAATGTGGAGATGCCTAGTAGTAATAGTCTTAAGCTTTTAGCGCCTGATAAGTCTAAGGAAAATATTTTAAATGTGATGGGTAGTATTAAAGAAAATGTTAGTCCTTTTTTTGCACCTTCTGGGCAAAGTACGCAGGTTATTATTGGGGCTAGTATGGATAGTGATTATCAGATTATGAAGCAAAGTGAATCTTTATATAAGAAGTTTAATTTGAAAAGAGTTTTTTATTCGGCTTATGTTGGTGTTAATAAAGATGCTTTACTGCCTAGTTTGAAATTTGTTCCTTTAAAAAGAGAACATAGGCTTTATCAAGCTGATTTTTTGCTTAGATATTATCATTATAAGGTTGATGATTTGCTTAGTGTAAAGACGCCTAATTTTAATGTTTTACTTGATCCTAAGGCTAACTGGGCGATTAATCATTTGGATATTTTTCCAATGGAAATTAATAAGGCTAGTTATGATGATTTATTACGGATTCCTGGTGTGGGTGTTAAAAGCGCCAAAAGAATTGTTAAGATGAGGCTTTATTATCGGCTTGGTATGGAGGATTTAAAGAAGATTGGGGTGGTTATTAAAAGAGCCAAGTATTTTATTTTATGTGATGGTAAGTATTTTTTAGATCATAGTTATTTTAATAAAAACTTTATTATGGCTAATTTAATTTTAGAGGATAAGGATAAGGCTGATAGTTTTCAGCAGTTAAGTTTGTTTTGCAATGAATAATGTGTATTTGTATGATGGTTCTTTTAAACATTTATTAAGGACAGTTGATGTGTTAATTACAAAGAGCATTAAGCCATATGATATTGTTGTAGAAAAAGATTATGTTAGGGATTTATTTTCTAAGCCTTATAAGGTTAGGATGGGAAATGTTTGTTTAGATTCGAGGATAAAGAATCTTTGTTTTAGCATTTTTTTAGCGGATTATAAAGGCAAGGAGTTGGTAATTTATTATTTGTTATTAAATTATCGTAAGTATGGAATTAAGGTTTTAAATTTTCGATATTTAAATTGTGTAAATTTAGCTTTAAAGCTTAGGAAAAATGTTTTACATGAAGCACATAAGATGAAGGGTTTTTTAAGGTTTAGACAGTTAGAAAGTGGTTTTTTGTTTGCCACTTTTGCTCCTAGTAATAATGTAATATATTATTTAGCTAGTCATTTTGAAAGGCGTTTTAAAAAGGAAAATTGGATAATTTATGATGAATTAAGGCATTTAGCTTTGATATATTATGAAGGGCGTTCTTACTTTATTAATTGTTCTTTAGATGATATTAATAAGACTTTTTCTGCTGTTGAAAAAGATGTTAGTGATTTATGGAAGGTATTTTTTAAGACGATTAGTATTAAGGAAAGAGAAAATGCAATATGTCAGATGCGTTTTATGCCAAAGAAGTATTGGAAAAATATTATAGAAATGGGTGATTGTAAATGAAAAAAGTTGTTGGTGGTGATGCATTACTAGATAATATTTTAGATGCGGTTTTGCTTTTGTGTGATCCGGTTAGTTCTACTTTAGGACCAATGGGAAAGGATGTAATTATAAGTGATTTTGCAAGTCCTTTTGTGACTAATGATGGTGTTAGTATTGCTAAGTGTATTAATAGTTGTGATGAGGTCATTAATTCGATTTTAAGTTTATGTAAGGAAGCAAGTTTGAAGGTTGATTTGGAGGTAGGTGATGGAACGACAACAACGCTTGTTTTGTTTAAGGCTTTGATGGTTAAGGGTATTTCTTTAATTAAAAGTGGTAAAAATGGAGTGGTTTTAAAGAATGAACTTAATGAGGCTTTATCTTTGGTTTTGGATAGATTAAAAACTCTTCTTGTTAAGCCTTTAAAAAAAGATTTGTTAAAAATTGCTATTAATGCTGCTAATGATGAGGAAATAGGTAGGTGTATTTTTAAGGCTTATACTAAGGTTTTAAATAAAGGGGGAATTAAGATTTTAGAAGGTGAGGAAAAGTGTAGTGTAAGTTTTATAAATGGTTATGTAGTGCCTTGTGGTCTTTGTTCTAGTTTTTTACTTGGAACTAGTAATAGTTATGAGTTTTTAAACCCTTATGTTTTGCTTTTAGATAGAGATGTTGATGATTTAAATTTTTGTGCGGATGCGATAAATAGCGTATTAAAGTCCAAAGCTAGTTTAGTTATTATGGCTAATTTTTTTAGTGAGGAAGTTATTAATCAAGTAAGAGAAATAAATTTAAATGGGGGAAAGATTTGTTTGGTTTTAAATACTGATTATGCTAAGAAGCGAAAGGAAATTTTAAATGATTTGGCTTTTTTACTAGATGCTAGTCTTACAGGTGATGGTAGTTTTAGTTCTTTAGGTCAGGCTTTAGCAATTGAGGGTAATTTGGATGAGACAATTATAAGGTTTAAAAAAGATAAAGGGCAGGTTAAAAGATATATAAGGACTTTAGAAAAAAAAGCTTTGAGTTCTTATGAAAAGGAGTTATTAGATGAGAGAATAAGCAATATTAATTGTCTTTCAGCTAGAGTTTTGATTGGGGGTTTAACTAAGACGATTAGAAAGGAAAAGTTAATGCGGGCAATTGATGCTTTGGAAGCTATTAGTTTTGCACATGAGGGTATATTACTTGGTGAGGGTGTTAGTTTGCTTTCTATTAGTGATAACATCTTTGGAAAAAATGATGGTTATGAAATACTTTGTTATGCTTTGACTAGGCCTTTTAAGCAAATTATGGAGAATTTAGGTTTAGATGGTGATTATTATGCGAAAGAGGCAAAGAGTAGGAATTTTAATTATGTCTATAATTATGACAAAAAGGTTTGGGAAGGCTTTAATGAGACGTTTATTTTAGATGATTATGTGGTTTTAAAGAAGGCTTTAGAAGCTTCTTGTGCGATGGCGAGTGTTTTATTTTCTACTTCTTATTTAGTTGTTAATGAGTCTTTAGATAATGATAAGATGGTTTTATAGTTTTTGACTTAAAACTTTTTTTTATGTATAATGGTTTTTAGGTGAGTTTATGATTAAGCAGGAGAATATTCGGAATTTTTCGATTATCGCGCATATTGATCATGGTAAAAGTACTTTAGCAGATCGTATTTTGGAATATACAGGATCTGTTTCGAATTTTGAGATGCGGGATCAATTATTAGATAATATGGATTTGGAAAGAGAAAGAGGAATAACTATTAAGCTTAATGCTGTTAGTTTAACTTATGAGTATGAGAAGGAAAAGTATTTATTAAATTTAATTGATACTCCAGGGCATGTCGATTTTTCTTATGAGGTTAGTAGATCTTTAGCGGCTTGTGAGGGAGCGATTTTAGTTGTTGATGCTTCGCAAGGAATTGAGGCGCAGACGTTAGCTAATTTGTATTTGGCAATGGAAGCGGATTTAAATATTATCCCGGTTATTAATAAGATTGATTTACCTAATGCTAATATTTCAAAGGTGGAAGATGAGTTAGTTAGGGTTCTTGGTTTTAAGAGGGAAGATATTATTTTAACTAGTGGTAAGACGGGTGAGGGAATATCTTCTTTATTAGAGGCAATTATTAAAAAAATTAAGCCACCTTTAAAAAAAGATGATGAACCGCTTCGTTCGCTTATTTTTGACAGTTATTTTGATCCTTATAAGGGGGTAGTTGGGTTAATTAAGGTTGTAGAAGGTAAGGTAAAGGTTAAAGATGAGATTTTATTAATGGCTAGTGGTAAGGCTTCTATTGTAACGGATTTGTTTATTCATACGCCGAAGGAGAAAAAAGTTGATGTTTTAAAAAGTGGGGATGTTGGTTATATTTGTGCATCTATTAAGGATATTTCTGGGTTTGAAGTTGGGGATACGATAACGTTAGTTAATAATAAAGCTTCTTTAGCAATTGTTGGTTATAAGAAGATGAAGCCTATGGTGTATTCGGGTATTTTTCCTTTGGAACCTAATAAGTTTGAGGCTTTAAAAGAAGCGCTTATGAAGTTAAAGTTAAATGATGCGGCTTTAAGTTTTGAACTTGAGTCAAGTGAGGCTTTAGGTTTTGGTTTTAGGGTTGGTTTTTTAGGGCTTTTACATATGGATATTATTATTGAAAGGCTAGAAAGAGAGTTTTTTATTTCTGTTATTGCGACTAATCCTAGTGTTAGTTATGAAGTTTATTTAACTAATGGGAAAATGTGTTTGGTTAATAATCCTAATGATATGCCCGATGCGGTTAAGATTAAGGAAATTAAGGAGCCTTATATTTTGACAAATATTATTGTGCCTAAGGAGTATATTGGGTCTATAATGGAGCTTTGTCAAAACAAAAGGGGTATTTATAAGATGATGGATTATATTGATGAGGCTAGGGTTAATATTCATTATGAGCTTCCTTTATCGGAGATAGTTTATGATTTTTTTGATAAGTTAAAAAGTTATACAAAAGGTTATGCTTCTTTTGATTATGAGTTTATTGGTTATAAGGCTAGTAATTTGGTGTTGATGAAGATTTTACTTAATGGTGATGTAATTGATTGTTTGTCTTTGATTGTGCACAAGGATTTGGCGTATCAAAGAGCTTTATTGATAACAAAGAAGTTAAAGGAAGTAATTCCAAGGCAATTATTTGTGGTACCAATTCAGGCGATGATTGGTAGTAAGGTAATTGCACGGGAAAATATTATGGCTATGCGGAAGAATGTGTTAGCTAAGTGTTATGGCGGGGATATTACGCGGAAGAAAAAACTTTTGGAAAAGCAAAAGGAAGGAAAAAAACGGATGAAGAGTATTGGTAATGTAATGGTACCTAAGGAAGCTTTTTTAGCGGTTTTAAGTAGTGAGGAGAAGTAATTATGGGAAAATTTGATAAGGAAAAGTTTAACAAGGTTATAGAAGATGCATTAGCTGGTTTAAGCGTTGGTCAGATTATGGAAAAGGAATTAGTTTCTAAAAGAACGGTTAGTGAGTATATTAGTAAGTTAAGTGATGAGACTAGTATTTTTTATGATAAAGATAAGGCTGAGGCAATTATGTTTATTAGAGAGGCTAAGTTTGGGGAGTTTTTTGATAAGGATTTGTTAGATAGTATTGTTAGTGATTTAAAGATGGGGTATCCTGTTTTAGATGTAGCTTTAAGAAATGATGTTAGTGAGAGTTTGGTTCACAAGTATTTAAGGGCTTTGAAGGATGAAAAGCATTTGTTTTATGATTTAGAGCTTAGTAATGAGTTAGATAAAATTCGGAGTAAATATGCCAAGATGTTTGTTAAGTTAGGTGGACAAATGGGTACTCGGGGAAGGATTAGGTCTTTAGAAGATATAAGGCGCCTTGCTTATCATATTATTGATTTTAATGCGACTTTGATTGAGACAAGTATGAAGTATGATATTCCAGTATCGACTTTGTATGAAAATGTAAAGGCTATTGGTGATTTAGATTTACAAGATGAGCTAGATAAGGTTTTTGCCTCGCATCGGCAGCGGTTATAAGTTTTTCTTGACACTTATTTTTAATTAATTTATAATATGCCGTAGAAAACGAGGGGGTTTTTTTATGGATTATTATTTTGATGAGGTTGTAAGGCTAGGCTTACTTGGGATGAAAAAAAATGAAATTGCTTTAGAACTTGATGTTGATGCTTGTGTGGTTAATTATAATTTAAGGCTTTTGAATATGCCTAAAAGTAAACATTATAATCCTTTTTTGTACAATCAAATTATTTTTGCAATGGGTCTTAATAATATGGTTATTTATGATAAGGATTTTTTGTTATTGTTAGTTGATAAGGTTTTAAATGGTTATACTTTGCTTGAAGTGGCAGTTTTAACGGATAGTTCGATAAGTTATATTAATAAGCATTTAAGTTATTTGGAAAAAGATGATAAGTGTTTATATGATAAGTTAAAGAAGGCTATTAGTTTAAATGATAAACAAGATTATGGCGTTTTAATGAAAAAGCTTAGTAAATTAGAGGATGAATATAATTTTGTTAATAAAGAAAAGTTTAATTGTAATTTATTAAGGATGTTTAAGAAGTGGCTTAGTTATGGTAAGATGGTGGAACTATTTTTAGCTAATCCTTTGATTGGGCCTAAGGATTTGGCTTTATATTGTGATGTTAGTTTTGAGACGATTACTAATATTTTGTTAATGAAGGATAAGCATCAGTTTTTAAAGTGTATGTATGGGGATGAGGCTTTAAAAATTAAGGCTTTATTTGAAGAGGCAAGGCTTAAAAGGATAAACGATCGGCATAGTTTTGAGGGCATTGATAGTAAAAAATGTGATGAAAAGATTACAAAGGCTATGAAAAATGTTAAGTTTTGGGTAAGTTTTATGCGGGAGTTTTCTTTATCTTTGGAGCAATTGATGATGTTTTTACAAATTGAGGATAAAGAGACGTTTAAAAGGAAGATGCTTTTGGAAGTTGGTAAGGAAAGTAAAATTTACGAGCATGCTTTAAATTATGCGCTTGCTTATAGTGAGTATGATGAGGAGAATTTGAAAAAGGCTCAGTTATTTTGGAAGAAGTATGTTTTAGCTAGAAAGGCAAATTTACCTCTTGCTAAGAAGATGTATGATAAGGTTATGGATACTGATTATAAAAGGTTAGTGGAAAGTAAAAAATCGATAAGGATGATGAGTGATGATGAGAAAAAGATTGTTGCGCATCATTGGGTTAAGTATGCAATTCCGGGTAGATGGATGCCATTTTATCGGAAAGATTTGCAGGCTTATTGTGCTTTTTATGCCGATGGTTTGGAAGATGTGTTTGAGTTTAATATAAATGAGTCACGAAAATATTATAGAATGAAGAGGTAATGTTATGGATGAGGAAATAATTGCTTTAGCAGAGCAAGGTAAAAGTGTAAATGTTATTTCAGATTTATTAAATACTTCTATTTTTGCAGTTAGGAAAGTATTAGAAAAGTTAAAGGTTACTGATAATGTTAAGTATAATTGTATTTTGATGGAGCAGTCTTTAGCTAAGGGAACAATTATTGATAAGGATTTACTTGATGATGTGGTTATGTTATTAAGTAGGGGTTATTCTTTATTAGAGATTGCAATTATGAAGAATGTTAAGGTTTATGATTTGAAAAAGCTTTTGAAGGAGTTAAATAATAAGTATTGTTTATATTATGATCCAGGGAAGTATTTATTGGCCCAAAAAATTATTAATAGGCCAATTGATATTAATATTGTTTTAGATCATGTTGATTTTTTAAAGAAGAAATATCCTAATGTTAATGTTGAAGAATTTTGTGAGTCAAAGTTATTGCAGGATTATTATTTTCGGGTAAAATATATGAATTTTGTTAGGGATTTTTTAGATAGTTTTCATTTAAATTTAACTATTAAGGATTATGCTTTACGAAATGATATTTCATCGGCAGCTATTTCAAGAATATCTACTTGTACTGATAGGTATCATGTTCTTGATAATAATTTGGCGTATTTAAAGGATGAGTTTTTAAGTTTATGGAATAAAAGAGATAATAAAACTACTATTTCTTATTCAACAAAGGTTAATTATGCATGGAAGGATAAGACTAATTTTTGGTTACATTTTCTTTTTACGACTAAGATTAGTATTTATGAGCTTTCTTTATTAATTAAAGATACGGAAGATGCGGTTTTAAATGGAATGTTATTTGAGGCAAAAAAACATGGGTTTGTTTATGTAAATGCTCTTAAGTATTTAATGACAAGTGTGTCTAGGGAAAGTGGTAATTTTAATTATGCAATGATTTTATATGCGGATTATAAAAGATCGAAGGTTAAGAATAAGGCTAGGGCATGTAATATTTTGCGGGAGATATTTGATATTGATTATCAGGCGCTTGTTAAAAAGAAAATTAGTATAGGAAGTATGAATGAGAAAGAGAAACTTTTGGTGGCTAATTTTCGAAGGAAATATGCTATTCCTTATTATCAGATGCCTTTTAATAATGATAGTTTAATTTGTTTGTGTAATCATTATTTAGGGGAAGAAAATGAAAAGATTAGCAAATTTAATAGTCAAAATGGTTATATTTATACAAGAAGGAGGATTTAATCCTTTTTTTTGTTTTGGCAAGTATTTGTCAAGCTGTATTTTAAAGTTTAAAAATTTTTGCTATAATGTTTTGTTAGGGAGGCGTTTAAATGAAAGGTGTTTATATTCATGTTCCCTTTTGTAAAAGCATTTGTTCATATTGTGATTTTTGTAAGTTATTTTATGATTCTAAGTGGGCAAAGATGTATTTGAAAAAGTTAGCTTTGGAGATTGATAATTATTATATGGGTGAGGATATAAGATCAATTTATATAGGTGGCGGAAGTCCTTCATCTTTATCTTTAGAGGAGTTAGAATTTTTGCTTAATTTGACTAAGAAGTTAAATAAGATGAAGAATATTGAGTTTACTTTTGAATGTAATTTGGCGGATATAAATATGAATTTTTTGAAGCTTTTGAAGTTTTATAATGTGACACGTTTAAGTATTGGTATTCAAAGTTTTCAGCCCCATTTATTAGATTTAATGGGAAGAAGTCATACTTTTCTTGAGGCAAAGGAAAAGATTGCTTTGGCAAGGAGTTTAGGTTTTAATAATATTAATTTGGATTTGATTTATGGTTTTTATAATGAAAGTTTAGATGATTTAAGAAAAGATTTGAAGTTGTTTTTGAAGTTAAAGCCTGATCATATTAGTACTTATAGTCTGCAGTTAGAAGATCATACGCTTTTGAAGGTTAATAATATTCCTTTAATTGATGAAGATGATGAGTATTTGATGTATGAGACGATTGTTGATACTTTAATTAGAAGTGGTTTTAATCATTATGAGGTTAGTAATTTTGCAAAGAAGAATAAGGAGTGTATTCATAATTTAGGCTATTGGAATAATGAGGAATATTATGGTTTTGGGCTTGGTGCTTGTGGGTATGTTGATAAGGTAAGGTATGCTAATACGAGAAGTTTTTTAGCGTATTTAAAGGAAAATTTTCGGTTAGAAGAGAAAATTTTACCAAAGCAAGAGATTATGGATAATGAAGTTATGCTGGGTCTTAGAAAGACAAAGGGCATTAGTTTAGAAGAGTTTAAGAGAAAGTATGATGTGGATTTAGGTAGTGTTTATCCGCTTAAGCCACTTCTTAAAAGTAAGGAATTGAAGCAAAAAAAAGAATATATTTTTATTCCTGGTGACAAACTATATATTATGAATGAGATTTTACTCAAGATGATATAGGAGGCTAGGGATTTGAAAAAGTTATTCTTTTTTTTCTTTTGTTTTATGTTTTTTGAAAGTGTTAAGGCAGATACGATGAAAAATTTTGAGGTTTTAAATGGTAAGTTATCTATTCCTTTTGATCCTTTGGTTAATTATTATACGGTTTATTTGGTGGAGGGAGAAGATACTATCAAGGCTAATTATAGTTTGTTTGATAGTAGTTTAGATGTAGTTTTAAAAGAGGATTTAGAAAAGGCTGTTTATGAGGTTTATGATGGTAGTGTTAAGAAAGAGGAGTATACTTTTTATAAGAATTTGGTAGATGATGCGGTGGTTTTTAATGAGGTTTCTGATGTTTCTGATGTTTCTGATGTAAAGGAGATTAAGAATTTACCTATTTATGTAATTAGTGGATGTTTAGTTATAATTATTATTTTGTTTAAGGTTATTGTTTTAGGATTTAAGAAAAAAGCATAGTATGTAGTATGGAAAATTTAATAGCCCATAGGGGTTTGAAGAAAAATGGGGCTTTAGAAAATTCGCTTTTGGCTTTTTCTTTGGCTATTTTAGATCCTTTGTATGGTGGTTTTGAGTGTGATGTTAGGACAAGTTTGGATGGGGTTTTTGTTATTTGTCATGGACCTTTTTATAAGGGTAAGGTGATATCTTTAAGTAAGTATAGTGATTTATTATTGCCAAGGTTAGATGAGGTTTTATCTTTAGATAGTAAGAAGATTTTTTTATTAGAGTTAAAGGAAATGAATGTTGATTGTGATAAGTTAAATAAGGTTT
This sequence comes from uncultured Bacilli bacterium, assembly GCA_947628125.1. Taxonomy (GTDB): domain Bacteria; phylum Bacillota_I; class Bacilli_A; order RF39; family UBA660; genus Ventrenecus. Next base: position 6,856 of record CANQYR010000001.1, on the reverse strand, counting down.
TAGAAAAGTATTGTAGTAAGCGTATTTATTGTATGAGTTTTTATAATCAGGTTATTAAAAGGTTAGGTAATTTAAAGCATAGTTATAAGCTTGGGGTTTTAAATTATGTTTTAAATAGTGAGTCTTCTTATGATGGTTATGATTTTATTTGTTTATTGGAGGCGGTTTATTCGGAAAAGTTGAAAGTGTTTTTTCAAAATTTGGATAAAGAGGTTTTTATTTATGGTATTCATAAGAAAAGCAGTTATGATATTGAAGATGTTTTTTTGATTACGGATAAGGTTAGTTAGGGGGAAATATGACATTATCGGAGTTACAAAAAAAGGATATTGTTAATGTTTTTGATGGTAAAAGGCTGGGGAGAATTGTTGATGCAATGGTAAGTGATGATGGTATGATTTTGCATTTTATTGTGGAGCCTAAAAGGTTGTTTTATTTTTTTCATTTTAAGGAAGAGGTAGAGATAACTTATCAGGATATTAAAAAAATTGGACAGGATGTGGTTTTAGTAGAATTTACACGTAGCAAATAAAATATTTGCCAAAGCTATTAAAAATCTATATAATAGATGTGGTGGTGCAAATTGAAGAAGACAAGTTTTATAGAAGGTGCTTTTATTGCAACGGCAAGTGTTATAATTTGTAAGATATTAGGTTTAATATATGTTATTCCTTTTTATGATATTATTGGCAATCAAGGCGGAGCTTTATATAGTTATGCTTATGAAATATATTCTATTTTTTTAAGTTTATCAACGGTTGGTATTCCAACGGCGATTAGTAAGCTTATTAGTGAGTATAATGCTTTAGATATGCAGCATTTAAAAGAGCGAGCTTATAAGATGGGATCAAGGTGTTTGGTTTTATTAGGTTTAATTGGCTTTATTTTGATGTTTGTTTTTGCTAAGGATATTGCTTTTATGATTAAGGGCGATGAGGTAGACGGCAATAGTGTGGAAAGTATTGCGATGGTCATAAGGTTTATTTCAACGGCTTTGCTTGTGGTTCCTATTTTAAGTGTTAAAAGGGGTTATTTGCAGGGTCATAAGTATATGCTTCCTAGTCAGTTATCGGCGGTTATTGAGCAGTTAGTGCGGGTAATTATTGTTGTTTTGGGTAGTTTTTTAGCTTTGAAGGTTTTTAATTTAGGACTTACTGCATCTGTTTCGGTGGCTGTTTTAGGGGCTAGTATTGGGGCACTTGTGGCGTATTTTTATGTTAGTTATAAGCTTTCTAAGAATAAGAGTAAGTTTAAGATTGTAAAGGAAGAGTCTTTAGAGGAGAAAAAGGTAAGTAATAAAAGTTTGTTTAAGAAGATTGTTTTTTATGCGATGCCTTTTGTTTTAATTGATATTGTTAAGTCTTCATATAGTGTGGTTGATTTGTTTACGATTGTAAGGACTTTGACTAATTTAGGTTATCCTGTTTTAGATGCTGAGAATGTAATTGGGGTTATTTCAACTTGGGCTTCGAAGTTAAATATGATTGTTATTTCAATTAGTATTGGTATTACAGCTAGTTTGATTCCTAATATTATGCCTAGTTTTGTGAAGAAGGATTTTAAGGATGTTGGGAAAAAGATCAATAGTGCTTTGATGGTTTTGGTTATATTAACGATTCCAATGACGGTTGGTTTATCTTTTTTGTCTTATCCGGTTTGGAATGCTTTTTATGGTTATGATGAGATTGGGGTTTCTTTGTTTAGAATTTATATATTTTTAGGGATAACTTTATCTTTTCAATCGGTTTTGGTTGATAGTGCTCAGATTATGAATAATACTAAGTTATCTTTTGGTTCGTTATTTATTGGTTTTGTTATTAAGCTTTGTTTGAATGTGCCGATGATAAATTTATTTAATTCATTGGGGTTAAAGGCTTATTATGGTTCATCGGTAGCAAGTTTAATAAGTCAAAGTGCGACGATTTTGTTTTTGCTTTGGCAGTTAAATAGGTGTTATGGTATTAATTATTTTAAGACTTTTAAGGTTCTTTTGAAAACTGTTTTAGCGTGTGGGGTTATGGTTTTAGGTTTATGTTTATTAAATATTTTATTACCTATTAGTGGTGGTAGTAGGATGTATAGTATTTTCATTTGTGGTGTTTATGCGCTTGTTGGAATGGTTATTTATTTTGCGTGTATGTTAAAGTTAAAGGCAATACCGTATATAAATAGTTTGAAGGATATTAAGAATTTTAGGCAAAAAATAAAGGAGTAGGATAATGAAAAAATATATTCCGAATATTTTAACTATTAGTCGTTTGTTAATGTTACCTTTAATGTTATTTTTGGCTTTTAAGCAAAAGATTTTTGGCCTTTTAGTTGTAGGGGCAATTGTTTTTTTAACGGATGCTTTGGATGGCTTTTTAGCAAGGAAGTGGCACGCGACTAGTGATTTTGGGGCTTTTTTGGATGTTGTAGCTGATAAGGTTACAGCTATTGGGCTTCTTTTGTTTTTGGTTTTTAATAGGCAAGTGTATATGTACATATTTATTTTAGAGTTATTGATTGCTTTTTTCAATTTGTATGTTTATCAAAGGATGAGGATAGTAAATAGTTTGTTGATTGGTAAATTAAAGACGTGGGTAATTTTTGTTACTATTTTAGTGGGGTTTGCTAGTATTTTGTGGCCAAATGTGATGGTTTTGGTAAATATTTTGGCAATTGTTACTTTATTATTTCAGGCTTTGACTTTATTAAGTTATGTATTATTTTATGTGAGGCTAAAAAAAAACAGTAAAGATGTTTTTGGGGATTATGTAGAATTTTACAATATTATTGAGCCTTTTGTTGTTCATCAGGAATTTATTAAGCGAAAGAGTTATCCGCATCATATTAATGAGAGTGTGTATGAGCATACTTTGCGGGTTTCTTATGATTGTTTTAAGATTGCTAAGCGTTTGAAGTTGGATTATAAAAGTTTGACTATTGCGGGGTTACTTCATGATTTTTATCTTGAGCCTTGGCAATATAACAAGGAGAAAAAACCTTTTTTACAGATGCATGCTTTTACGCATGCGCATGAGGCGGTTTTAAATGCTAAGAAGTATTATGGCAAGCGAATTACGCCGAAGATTATGAGTATAATGGAAACGCATATGTTTCCGGTTAATAAAAAAATACCAAGGAGTAGGGAGGCTTGGCTTTTGACATTAATTGATAAGGCAGATAGTATTGATTTTGTTTTGCATCCTATAATGTTATATAAGATATTTAAAAATTCTGATGATTAATTTTATATAAAAAAAGTCCTATTTTGTAGGGCTTTTTATAATCTTAACTGGTCGAGAAGACAGGATTTGAACCTGCAACCCCTTGGTCCCAAACCAAGTGCACTACCAAATTGTGCTACTTCTCGGTTACATAGATAGTATATCACAATTTTTTTCGATTGTGAATAAAAAATGGTGCACCCAAAGGGAGTCGAACCCCTAACCTTTAGATCCGTAGTCTAACGCTCTATCCAATTGAGCTATGGGTGCGTTTTTCAAAAGGCAATATGATTATATAATAAAGTTTTTAAAATTGCAAGTATATTTTGGATGCCCCTGATGTCTTTACGTTTGTTTTTTATAATTATTGTAAGGTCTTAATATTTATGATATAAGTATATTAGTTAATCAAAGGAGTAGTAATGAAAAAGAAAACAAGCTTTATATTAATTTATAGTTTATGTCATTTTATAGTTGATTTTGGCTGTACAGCTTTTATATTAGGTAGGTTGCCTTATTTTGTTTATACAGATAATCAATTTTTAATAGCAATGATTATATATAATTTTTTTGCTTTTGCTTTTCAAGTACCACTTGGATATATATTAGATAAATTTAAGGTTTACAAGTATATTTCTATAATTGGGTTATGTTTAATAGGTTTATGTTATTTAATTAATTTTAATGCTTATTTATTAGCGATGGTTGTGGGAATAGGCAATGCTTTATTTCATTTAGAAGGCGGGGTTAATATTTATAGTGTATCAGAGAAAAAGGCTTTTTTAAATGGTTTATTTGTCGCGCCGGGTGCTTTAGGAATATTTTTAGGAACAATGTTTTATGGTCATACAACTTTGGCAACTTTTTTAATTTTTTTAGCGATATGTTTGTTGTTTTTTGTTCAAAAGCAAGAAGTAATTATGAAAGAGGATTTAGAAAACAAGTTAGATAATTCTAGGGTATTATTAATAGTTATTTTTATTGGTTTGTCAATTATAGTGAGATCTATTTTGGGTATTAAGGTTGTATATAGTTGGAAAAATACTTTTGTTTTAGGGCTTATATATGCAATATCGATGGTGCTTGGCAAGGCATTGGGAGGTTTTTTGGCTGATAGATTAGGTTTATTAAAAGTTGCTTTAGGATCTTTTTTCTTGTCCGCGATATGTTTAGTTCTTGGCTATAATATTCATATGTTTGCATATATTGGAATTTTATTATTTAATATGCCAATGGCAATTACGTTAACTATTTTGGAAAATACGCTTTCTAAAAAAATCGCGTGTGCGGTTGGGTTAAATACGATGTTTTTGTTTATAGGTTTTTTAATTGGTTTTATAAATATAACTATTAATAATTTTATTTTGGTGGGAAGTGTTATGTTTGCTATGTTAGCCTTTTTCATCGCGTATAAATTATATTTGAAAGGAGAATTTAGTAATGAAAAAAATTAAAAATGTTTTTATGTTAGTTTTTTTATTTTGTTTAGTTTTTTATAAAACGTGTTTAGCAGATGTTGTATGGATTGATCCGGATTCGGGTGAATTTTATGGTGGGAAGGTAAATAATAGTCCTTTACATTATATTCTTATTGGGTTATTAGTATTAAGTATTGTCATTTGTTCAGTAATTATTATAAGAAAAGTAATTAAAAAGAAGAAATGATAAGTAGTTTAGTTGTATCGTTTTTACTAACGGTAGTTATAGAATATGTAATTGTTAAATTGTTATGTATAAAAAGAAACGTATTTATACCTGTTTTATTAGTAAATATGCTTACGAATCCGTTAGTGGTATATATTTATAATATTATATATTTTTTTGAATATAAGGATATTGTTTTGGCATTTTTAGAATTATTATGGTGGAAAGTTATATTTATAAATATTTATTAGAAATAAATTGGCAAAAATCTTTTAAAATATCGTTTATATCAAATGCAGCAGCGTATTTGCTTGGTCTATTGTTAAATTTAATTTAATGGGAAAAATTTTTTGCTTGTCTTTTATAAATATATATTTTATAATTAATTAGGTAAGAAGGTGTAGTAATGAAAAATAAATTTATATGGTTTTTTGTTTTGGCAGTTATGTTTTTGATGCCAGTTTTTGCTAGTGCGAAGAAGGTAACTGTGTATTTATTTTCAAGGGAGACTTGTCCTCATTGTCAAGATGCTAAGAAATTTTTAGAAAATTTGAAAAGTGATAGTGAGTATAAGGATTTATTTGAAGTTAGGAATTTGGATGTAGTTAAGTATCCAGCTTATTCTGATTTGTATGATGAAGTTGCTAAAAAAATGGATGAGGAAGATACTTCTGGTGTTCCATACATTATTATTGGTGATGAAACTTTTTTAGGTTTTGGTAGCAGTAGTGGTGAGAGAATAAAGACAACAATTAAGGAAACATCTATGGATGAGGATTTTGTAAGTCCAATTGCTGATATTGTTGGTAATAATGGGGAGCTCTTGTTTGAGGAAGAGTCAAAGACGCCTTTATTAATTCCATTGTTTATTGTTTTAGGTATAGTTGCGCTTTTGTTTGTCTTTGTCATTGCGGCAAGATCAGAACCAAAGCCAAAGAAGAAGAAAAATAAGTAAAGGGCCTGTAAAGGTTCTTTTATTTTTTATAGACACAGGGGGGGGGGGTAGTATGTTATAAGAATAATAGGGTGACCTATATGAAACTTAAAAAATATGAAAATAAAGAGTTAAGAAAAAGTAAAATTGCTTTCTTTGCTTTAAGTGGCTTATGTATCATACTACTAATTTTATTTGTATATCAAAGTTATGCAAGATACCAAGATAGAGCAACATTTAGAATAATAAATGGCAAATTAAAAATGAGTGGCGGAAAAGGCGACATCGAATTTGCATTTTATAATGGTGATCAAAAACTTGATAATTTGCCTTTAAAAGAAGATGGTGTTTTGTATATTGGTTCAAGTTGCACTAATGATGCGACAGTAAAATGGGATAGCGAAAATTGGGTGCCATCAGTGTATAATTTAAAGAAAACAAAAACAAGTTGTACATTATATTTTGGAGATGAAGAAGCTCGTGCTTGTGCAATGCACCCAGATGGAGCAGCTTGTAAGTATTATAAAGCCGGTGAAACATCTGAGATATTATATGATGATACAGAAGATAAAAATTTAAGATTTGTTGGAGCAACGCCAAAAAATTATGTGTATTTTAATTGTGAAGCAGGAAAAGCGGCAAGTAAGAGTACCTGTGAGACGTGGCGTATTATAGGAATAATGAATAATATAGAAGATGAAAATGGAAATACAGGAAGTCATATAAAGATAATAAGAGACAAATTTGAAAAAAATTATTCGTGGGATAGTTCATTATCAAGTGTAAATGGAGGTTCTGGAGTAAATGAGTGGAGTGATGCCGATATAGAAAAAGTGTTAAATGAAGAATATTTAAATAGACGTACCGGAACAAACTTATGTTATAAAAGTTCTAGTAATTCTACAGAAACATGTCCTGATTGGGCAAATATAGGAATAAGAGAGTCGTCAAGGAATATGATATCGAGTGTAAAGTGGAATACGGGAACAATTCCCGTAGCATATAGTTCAAGTTTAATAACAGCAAAATATATGTATGAAGCAGAACGAAGTAATCATAATGGAAAGGA